>JAZQXQ010000034.1:0-10511 GCA_045632965.1 Clostridia bacterium | reverse complement strand
CGGGATCAATGCCGGCCTGCGCAAAGGACGTTTGGCGGATATCGCCGTCGGCGATGAGAACGACGGGCAGGCTTTCCTCCTGCGGGGATAATTGCAGATCCCCGGGCGTTACGGGCCGGGCGGCAGCGCGGGGAAAAACGCTGAGGCTGCCGTTGGTTTCAAGCACGGCCGTCTGCACATCGCTGATGGAAAGCACGCCGTTTTCGCGCACGTCTTCCAAAAGATCGGATACCGTCAGGCAAACGCGCGAAAGCTCTTTGTATTGGATCTGCCCGTTTTCGATCAGTATGCAGGGGGAGCCGTTGAGGAATTTGCGGAAGGCGGGACATTTGAGCCCCAGCATGCTGAAGGCAGAATGCATCAGCATCAGCGCGGCGATGGGCACGATGCCGTAGAGCAGCGGCGTATCGCTGCCGGCAATGGGGCCGGCGGCCAGATCGGCAATGAGAATGGCGGCGACAAGCTCGTAGGGCTGCAATTGGCCGATCTGCCGTTTGCCCATCATGCGGACGGCCCAGATTGAAATACCGTACAGGACGATGGCGCGGAAAAAGATGGTCAGCAATTTTTATCACCTCGCGCTTAGTATCGGCCAAATCGGGCGAATATTTGCAATTGCTTTTAAACTATGCTATAATATCTTGATACCATGAGATGAAAGGAGATGCGCGCATGGCCAAGCAGAAGGGTATTAAACCGATCGCCGCGAACCGTCGCGCGCGTCACGATTATTTTGTGGAAGAGACCTACGAGTGCGGCCTTGCCCTGCACGGCACCGAGGTCAAGTCCATCCGCCAGGGGCATGTGAATCTCAAGGAAAGCTACGCGCACGTGAAAAACGGCGAAATCTTTGCCGAGAGCATGCATATCAGCCCCTATGAGCAGGGAAACATCTTCAATACCGATCCCATGCGGCCCAAAAAGCTTTTGATGCACAAGGCGGAGATCAGAAAGCTGGGGCAACTGGTGCAGAGAAAGGGCTATACGCTCATTCCTTTGCAGCTGTACTTAAAGGATGGCCGCGTGAAGATGGAACTGGGCGTGTGCGTGGGTAAGCACCTGCACGATAAGCGTGCATCCGCTGCCGAGCGCGACGCCAAGCTCGAAGCCGCCCGCGCCGTGCGCGAACAGCGTGCGGAATAACATGGGGGCGTACTGGTTTCGACGGGGATTGCGAAGGGTGATATAAGCGAGCCGAGGCCCCTGACCTCGTTAAAACGGGGAATTAAAATTAACTGACAATAACAATTACGCTTTCGCGGCCTAAGTGCCGCGCGTTGCCCCAAAGCGCTCACGGCTTTGGCAAGCAGCGTCATTGATGTGAGGAACGGGCCCGCCTAAGCTTTGCGGCGAGGCCGGCACTATGAAGCTACCGAACTGGGAAGCCCGTGCACAGGCGTCTCAAAGAGGGAAATTCAATATGTGTACTGCGCTCGGAGAAAGTGTCTCAATTCGGTCTTCGGACAGGGGTTCGATTCCCCTCGCCTCCACCACATTCGGAAATCCATTGCTGTATTATTTGATAATGCGGCGATGGATTTTTCTTTTTATGGAAATTATGGGAAAAGTGGTAGAAGCGCGAAGCTCAGCAGATATTGAGAAGGCACAACAAAGCCAAAGAAGCGGGTATGACTGTTATGCCTGCAAAGGATACCTTGGTTGCGGCGGTGGAAGCGTTTATTGACTACAAGGCGCTTGATTTGGCGCAGACAACGATTTACGGTTATAAGAACATTTTTGAAAATCATATTAAGCCCTATTTTAAGGACATGCCCATTCAGGTTGTTACACTCCAGCATTTGCAGGACTATCGTGTTGCCAAGACCAAGGAACTGAGTGCGAATACCATCGGCAACCTTGATGGGAGTCGGTATGTAAAGACAGCTTCAGATTACAAAAACGATACGCTCAGAAATTATGTGCTCAACTATTACAGCAAGCTTGATAAGCTGTATGACCAGCTTAAAAAGGGCGAGCGTGTTACCGCGCAGGATATCGATCTGGCTATGAACGTATTGCGGCTGGAGGTTCAGTGCGGCTTTCAGTTCCTGAAATCGCTGCAAAAGGAAATGCGTGTCGGCAATACCTTCGGGGAACTCTTTTCATACACCGTGGCTTATCGTACCGAGCAGATGATTTACAAGCAGTTTTTTGACAGCGATGGCACGGAAGCTTTCTACACGTACGAAGCTGCGAAAAAACTTCTTCCGCCCAAGAGCGAAGCGGCAAGGAAAACGCTGATGGTGGCGACGCGCCACAGCATAACCGATCAGAAATATGCTTATGCCAGGAAGCAGATCAAAGCAGCTGGCATTTATCCGCATTGCTTCATTGCCAAGAACTTGGGCATTGAGCGGCTTGATAATCCGTTGATGCTGATTGCAGAAAAACTGAAGCAGCAAGATGTGACAGTTGTATAACAGAAGCAAACGTTGCGAGTGGCCAGCTTGACAGTAGTCTGCTTGCACAGAGAACATCATCCGATCCGTTTGCACAAAATCCCTGCCGGAAATGGCAGGGATTTGCTGGTGATTTCGATGCGGTTGTCGTTGTTCCTCTGCAAGGCCTTGGTTGATGGTGTAAGAAAAACGTGTTATGTACCTCTCTCGTTGACAATCAAGTGATAACGTGCCCTTGCAAAAGAGAAATCGCAAGGGCACATTTTTTCGCCCATATTATGAGTTTTCATAAATTGAAATAAGGTGTTTTCCAACCACAGCAGCAAACTTTAGCGCTTCAGGAACCAATTCGTTCGGGAATTTCTGAAGATACTTGACAATTTCAAATGTCAAATCGCCTTCATATCCGCTTTTTTTAAGAGATGCCATGATCGCACTCCAATTCAAATTTGCCAAATAAGGGAGAGTGTGGCGATCTCCGAGATAATCATTATCCTGAACATGAAGGCATTTGAGAATGTGCGGATCAACCCGGCTTATAAAATCCTCCGGCTCATATCCTGTCAGCGCGGCATGCCCCACGTCCACGCACGCAACGATCCAAGGAGAATTAATCTTTTTTACGATATTGTTTAATTCTTTAGGACTTCCAAGCTTGCCAACCAATCTGTTTCTTTTTGCATCTTTCGAAAAGAGATTTTCAACAGCAACGTGAATATTGAAAGCTTCACAGTATGGAATAAAGCTTCTGTAATATGCAATATTGTATTCTTCAAAGTCAACGTCTTCGGGGACAGATATTGAGTGAACGATGATATTTTTTGCACCAAGAATAGAAGCCGATTCCAATGAGCGAATAATGTTAAGATATTTTTGTTCGGCTGCATCGCTAAGCATTCCGTATCTAAATGTAAACGGAGCGTGCGCTTGATTGCAAGAAAGTCCTGCCTGATCAAGATGCGCCCTTAACCCTTTGGCATATTCTTTGTAGTTTTCGCCCAGTATTTCTTCGCATTCTTTTTCGTAGTAATAGGAATAATCGATCGCATCAAAGCCTGCTTGCCTGATCAAATCAATTGCTTTGTGATCTCCAAAGAGTCCGGCAACAGAATAGAGTTCAACAGATAATTTCATAATTCTCCTCCTCATGCTTTTTTGAAATTTTCAGGTAAACATATAGCGTTTCAGTGAAACCTAAAACGAAGATCAGCCTTTATACGAGTTTCCTGCTTTTATGCCGCTATTATACTATAAGAACGAAGGCTTTTCAAGAAAGGCACCCTATTTCGAAAAATGGAAAAACGCTGTTATTTGACGTCCACCATATCTCTCAGGCGCTTGGCGGCATGAGCCGCGTGTTCAAAGTATTCAATAGGGTTCATTGGTTGATACGCGGGCGTTTTTTCAGGAAGTAGTTCTAGGAGCAGAGAACCACTGTAACCGCTTTCGCGGATTTGACGGGCGATGCGATCAAAATCAAGAGAGCCGTCAAACGGCACTAAATGGCAAAAGTGAATAGTGAATAGGTGCTGGAGGTGTCCACTTTGCGGATGATTTTGAATTTTATGCAAGGGTTCAAAGTCATACGCAAAAACAGCAAACATATCTTTTTATAGTCCTTAAACACAAAAATATCCCACCCTTTTGGGCGGGATATTTTTTGTGCAAATGAAAAGCAGGAGTCATTCGTTTTTGTGATGGCGGTACAGCAGAAAACGGATGTATTCCTGCACGTCGGATAAAAGCTCGCGCGGGAAATCCTTGGGCAGGCGCAGCACCGTTTTGTCGCGGCCGAGCGGCGCGGGCGAGTCCGTCAGGCCAAGAAGATAGTCCACCGATACGTTAAAATACTTGGCGATGGCGATCTTGATGGCGTCCGGCGGTTCGCTCTTGTCGCGCTCATAGGATGAGATGGAATGCTTGTTGATGTTGAGAATGGCGGCAAGGTCATCCTGCGTCAGGTCGGCATCCTTGCGCAGTTCGTACAGTCTTTCGCCGATCATACGGTTCCCTCCTTGCCGATTGATATATCTATTATAGATGATTATGCGATTTTTCTTTTCAAAGTAGATAAATAACATCCTGTGAAAATGATAGTAGAGTTAAAAACGATTGTTCTTACAAAAAGAGAAAAATATACTACCGTTATGTAACAAATATGACGCATCGTCGTAATTATTACAATTGTAAATCTGTTTCCGGAATGGTAGACAATTCCACAAAGCATCTGTATAATGTAGAGTGTAGATCGATTTTAATGCGATTTTAAAGATTTAAAATCGATTCGCAATTCCTCTTCTCTGTGACGCGGCGGAACAATTGTTACAATTGTAAATTGCTTGTAACAGCGGAAAAATCTGCAACGTTTTGGCATATCCGCCCGTCTAACAAGTGTAATGTGCATGCACAAGACGCACAACCGAAAGGAGAAAACCATGAAAAAGATAGTATGTTGTTTCCTGTTGATTGCCATGTTTTTGTCTTTGTGGCCTGTGGCCATGGCTGCGCAAGGCGATCTGACGCTCGCCGCACTCGATCCGCAGGATGGCTCCCGCTGGGAGAAGGCCGCCGTCGATATCGATGGCGACGGCGATACGCTCTATATCCTCATGGGCGATAAGGTATACACCTGGCAGCAGGGCGGCGAAATGCAGGCGCTCATCGAGGGCATCGTTACCTCGCGCAATTACTATGAGCTGGATGTGGAAGAACGCGCCGGCGTGTCCGTCTATTCTTCCCTCTTTGCGGAGGATGGCAAGATCACGGTGCTTGATACCATGGTGGGTTCTGTATTTACTGTGGAATCTATCGATGGCGGCAAGGCCGTATGCTCTGAGCCTGTGATGCTGGAAATGGACGCGCGCATCGAAGAAGGAGATGAAACCTACCTCAACTTCCAGTTTGAGCGTTCGATGCTGACGGGCAACACGCTCTTTGTCATCGGCTATGACTGGGAAAGCGGCTCGGGCGATCAGGAACTGTTTGTCTGGGATATAACGACCGGCGAACGCAGGGAAACGTCGCTTAAAGGCGTGCAGGCCATGTGCGATTACAAGGATGGCAAAATGCTGTGCGTGGTTTGCGATCAGGATAATATGTACGATTCCGAAACGCAGTCCTATCGCCCCTGGACGCTGGCGATTTATGATCCCGCTGCCGATGCGCTGGAGGAAGTGACGCAGGTGGGGGATGTGCGCTACTACGACGTGCGCAATATCGTTTACAGCGAAGAGAAGGATACCTTCTATGTGGCTGTCGCCAATAAGATTTACCGCATGGTTGGCCTTGCGAATTTTGAGCTGGCGGCCTATCATCTCGCATCCAGCATGTGGTCGGAGGGCAAGGCGGTTGCTGCCGTTGGCGATCAGGTGGTGGTCTTTGATGATTACGGCATTTATGCCCGTACGCCCGATCCTGCGCAGCTGCCTTCGGCGACGCTGTCCATCTACAATTATTACGATACCGAGGAGCACATGCAGGCCGTTGCCGCCCTGGGCGATATCCCCGTATTCTTTGAGCAGGATACCTATTTCCAGTCCGCGCAGGAATTGGGCCAGGCGCTGTCCGGCGGCGAAAACCAGCTGGATATCCTCAGTGTGCAGCTGAGCTGGATGGACTTTGAGCGGCTGATGGAGAAGGGCTATTGCTATGATCTGAGCGGCAGCGAAGTGCTGACGGATTATGTAAGCGAAATGTATCCCTTCATTCAGGAAGCTATTACGCAGGAAGGAAAATTGCTGGCGCTGCCTTATGCAATGTATGCTTCCGAATGGCATTACAACAAGAAGGCCTTTGAAGAACTGAACCTGCCTGTGCCCACGACTTATGCCGAACTCATTGCGCTCATGAACGAATGGGCCAAGGAAGAAAACAGCGAAAACTGGGAGAAATACACCTTTATGCCCGATGAAGGCGAGTACAAGCCGCAGGTTTTCTATGAATTCTTTGCGGATTATGAGCAGTATCTGCTGAATAAGGGCGAAACGCTTTCACTGGATACCGATATGTTCCGCAATGTCATGGGCGCGCTTGAGACGCTGGATACCGAAAACGTGGAAGTAATGGTTGACTGGGGTCTGGTGGGCGACGAAGTACCCGAAGAAGTGGAAGCGCTGTGGAATAAGGAAGCGCTGGTTGCCGGCTATTACAGCATCGGTCTGTACGATCAGGGCGACATGGTGCCCCTGCAGCTGCGCATTGACGAAAGCTGCGAGTATTTCATTCCCTTCCAGCTGTCGGTACTCTTTGTCAATCCCAAATCCAAGAATATCGACGCCGCTGTTCAGTATCTGGAAGAACTGGCCAAGGCCTATCTCAAAAATGATCAGAACATGGCGGAGCTTTCGCCCAACTATAACGAGCCCATCCTCAATCCCTACTACGAAGATAACATCGAAAACATGGAAAAGGCCGTTATCCGCATGGAAAAGGAAATTGAAGCTGCCGATCCTATCGACAAGCCCGCGCTGCAGGAGGGTCTGGACAGCTATAAGGAAATAGTGGAGGAATACAAGGAGACCGGCCGCTATCAGGTAAGCGCGGAAGCGATTGAGCGCTATCGCGACAGCATGCAGTATGCGGTGACTGCCAAACCCAGCGTGATGAACCAGAGCGACGATAATTCTTTCTACACCCTTCGCCAGCGCTATCTGGACGGGCAGATTTCGCTTGAACAGTTTATCAATGAAGGTTCCGGCAAGCTGCGCCTCATCCAGCTTGAAAACCAGTAATAACCTTTGGCAGCGGTGCGGACACTCCGCACCGCCTGCCTGCGTTTTTTGAAAGGTGACATTATGTTTCATCGCAAAAAGAGTCTGTGGCTGTTTTTGCTGCCGGGCTTATTGGGGCTGATGATTTTTTACGTCGTGCCCTTTTTCGGCGGCATCTACTTTTCCATGACAGACGGAACGATCAACAATAATATGGTGGGCGCGGCCAATTACAGGGAATTATGGCAGAATGAAGTATTCCGTCTGGGCCTTAAAAACACGCTGGAATTATCCGTTCTGTGCGCGCCGACGATCTTTATTCTTTCCTTTATTCTTGCCGCCATGCTGCGCACGCTGAGGGATAAAAGCCTTGCTTTCCGAAATATTCTTGTTTTGCCTTATCTGATGCCGACATCGGCGCTGCTGCTGATCTGGCTTTTGCTGTTTGATTACGGCGGCGTGATCAACCGGCTTGTCGCGGCGGTTGGCTTTGAAAGGGTTTTATGGCTTGAAAGCGCAGCGCTGCGCGTGCCGATTGTGCTGATGTACGTGTGGAAAAACGTGGGATTTTCGGTGGTGATTTTCTCCGCCGCGCTGCAGGCCATCCCCGAAGCCTATTATGAATTTGCCGCGCTGGAAGGGGCAAATCCTTGGCAAAGGGAAACCAAAATCACATTGCCGCAGATATTGCCCACGGCGTTTCTGGTATTCGTGCTCTCGTGGGTGAACGCCTTTAAAATTTTTAAGGAAATCTACTTCATCGGCGGCTCCTATCCGCACGATGCGGTCTATACTTTGCAGCACTTTATGAACAACAAATTTGCTGCGCTGGATTATCAGGATGTGACGGCAGCGGCCTATTCCTTCGCGGTGATTGTGCTTGTGCTCTTTGGCTTGCTTTATATGAGCCGCGCCGTGCGCACAAACGATGTGTAAGGAGGCTGCGATGAACAGAAAATGCTTCCGTCTGCGCCCGGGGCGCGCGCTGAGCTATCTGATGCTGATACTGATTTGCGCCTTTGTGCTTTTGCCCATTGTGCTGACGTTTTTGTATTCCTTTTTCCCGCAGAGTGAAATCAAAAATTATCTGGGTTTGCGCAATAATTACAGCAAGGACGCTTTCATGCCCTTTCTGCTTTCGCCCGCGCAGGTATCGCTCAGACAGTATTATACCATTCTCATTGAAACGCCGAAATACTTAAAGCTCTTTGTCAATTCCGCCGCGTACACTGTGACGATCCTGCTGGGACAGCTGCTGATCATCCCCATGATGGCGTACGCGCTGAGCCGCTTCCGCTTTCACGGGCGGGATCTGATGTTTTTCTGCGTGCTGGTACTCATGCTGCTGCCTTTTCAGGTGACGATGGCGCCGTCGGTGATCACCATGCGCACGCTGCACCTGATGGATACAGTGTGGGCGGTTATCCTGCCGATGATCTTTTCGCCGTTTTATATTTTCCTGCTCAGGCAGTTTATGATCGGATTGCCCAACGAACTGTTGGAGGCGGGCATGATTGACGGCGCGGGTACGGTGCGCTGCTATATCCATGTGGTGCTGCCTGTGTGCCGGCCGATCCTGGGCGCATTCATCGCCCTCTCTTTTGCCGATTGCTGGAACATGGTGGAGCAGCCGCTGATTTACCTTGGAAGACGGCAAAGCGCCATGCCGCTGTCCGTGCTGTTTAACCAGATCGGTACCGAAAACAGCGAAATTGCCTTTGCCGGCGCAGCGCTTTATATCCTGCCGGCGCTGCTGATATACAGCTATTTCCAGGAGGATATTCTTCTTGGTATTCAGCTGAGCGAACTGAAATAAAGGGAAGTGAACGCATGAAAACGAAAAAAATCGCCCTGAAAGGCCTATTGATTCTTTGCGTTGTTATCGCGCTGTGCATGTTTTTCTCCCGCACGGTGCAGACCATCACCACGCCGAAAATCCAGCGCATTTCCGCCACCAAGGGAAAATTGGAACAGAAAATATCGCTGAGCGGCAATATCCATTTCCCCGAGGAAGAGGACATCAAAATCACAGCTGCCAAGCAGATGGCGATCACGGTGGAAGAGGTGATGGTGCGTCCCGGCTATTATGTGAATGCGGGCGACACGATCTTTACGGCCTACGCGCCCACATACGAAGAAAAGCACAAGGAGCTGGAAACCAAGTATGACGAAAAGGTGAAGGAATACGCCGAGGAGGTTTCCACGCACCTGCGCGTTCAGCAAAGCTCCGGACAAAACGATCTGTATAACGACATGGTGGAAAAGATCGCTTTGTATTACGATGCGCGCTATCAATTGATTCATCAGGCGGACAGCGAGCAATACGCGCTGCCGGAGGATGAAGCGCTGTGGCTTGAAATCACCGGCGGCAGCGAGCAAATGAATGCGCTGAGTCTTGCACTCAAGGAGGCAAAGACTGCGCAGGACGCCGCCGTCAAGGCACTGACCAATGTGTATAACGGCAATTCCAATGTCTACCGCATCGGTGACAGCACCTTTGAATACATCAAGAAAAAGGAAAGCCTGGAAAAGGAAATTGATAATCTGTCGCAGGAAATGCTGGCGCTGGAGGCGCTCAATGCCGCGCTTTCATCTATCGTTGCGCCGCATGCCGGCTATATTACCGCAGTCAACATAAAGAACGGCGACAGCTATGACGGCACGCAGGCGGCCTATGCGATTACGCCCGAGGACGGCTTGCCTGTGCTGCGCGCGGATGTGACGAGCGTGGACAAAACGCTGCGCGAGGGCCTGAAGGCTGTGCTGACGCAATCGGATACCGAAAGCGAAGTGGCGGGGCTTGAAACGGCTACCGACGGCAAAAAATACGCCATGATTACTCTTAGCAGCAAGGTGATCAAATCCGCCGGCGGGCTTTCACATCTGGTGGCGGAGGAGAGTATTCCGCTGACCATCACCTATAAAGCGCAGAAAAGCACCACGCTTCTGCCTGCCAGCGCCGTGCGCAGCGACGGCAGCGGACAGTATTATGTGTATGTCGTGCAGCAGAATTACGGCGGCGGACTGCTGGGCAGCGGCGGCTATACGCTGGTGAAAACGACCGTCACGGTGCTTGAAACCTCCGATCAGGTCGTCTCGCTGCAGGATGATCTGAGCTACCGCGAAATCGCTGACCGGGAGGATCGTGCGCTCAGCGACGGGCAGGCGGTGATGGATTATGTCGATTAAGCGGTTGATCGCCCTTGCGCTGTGCGCTCTGCTGGCGGCATTGTGCTGCTTTGGAATATCAAAAACGCCGGATTTGTATCAATATGTGATTCCCGCGCCCGAGGTTCCCAAAGATGATGCGCAGGAGAGCGAAACGGATGCGCTTTTGCGCTCGCTGGCGCAATTGTCCGAAAACTGGGCGGGCATTCTGTCGGATTATGCCGTCACGGCGCAT
>JAZQXQ010000033.1:0-4443 GCA_045632965.1 Clostridia bacterium | reverse complement strand
TTTGTGCTGCCGGAGTATCAGGGCAAGGGCATTGGCCGCAAGATCATTGAAATGCTGGAAAGCGATGAATACTTTTTGCGGGCGAAGCGCATTGAAATTCCGGCCTCCATTACCGCCTGTGCATTTTACAGAAAAATGGGCTATATGTACAAAGATGGCATAGATGTTCCCGATGAAGAACAGCTATTCCGTTTGGAGAAATTCAGGTAAATGAAAAAAGCCAAGCTGCAAAAACAGCTTGGCTTTATCGTTTTTATGGCTTATTTCTTGTAGATTTCTTCGATCACGCGGCCGTCGGTGTCCTTCATTTCAAGGCCGAGGGCGCGGGCGATGGTGGGCGCTTCGTCCACGAGGCGGGCATTTTCGATGATGACGCCTTCTTCGATATCGGGGCCGAAGGCGAAGAAGGTGGGCTGTACGCCCTTGGCGGGGTGATGGCCATGGGTGGCGCGGCCGGTCTTGTAATCGGTGGTGTCGTAAGAACGTACGAGGGGACGGCGCCATTCGTTGCTGAAGGTGGTGTAGCCGTCGGTTTCCAGCACGAAGCTGAAATCGCCCGCGAGATGCTCTTCTTCCTTGGCTTCCTCGGCGGTGTACACGCGGGAGATGCCGTATACGCCCTCGTCGCAGAGCTTCTGGAGGAAGGCGTGCAGCTCTTCCTTGGTCTTTTCGTCGCTGGGATCGGTCAGATACACGTGAGAGGAGAGCGCGGCAGACTTGCAGAACGCCTTCATGGAGACGATATCGCCCTTTTCATCGGTGGTGATGAAGCCGTTTTCGGCAAGCAATACGTTGATATTGACGACGCGCACGATGTTCATCTGGCCGTGGTCGGAGATGATGAAGAAGTCGGTATCGTCGAGGATGCCCGCATCCTCGCAAGCATTGACGATCTGGCCGAACCACACGTCAATTTCATGCAGGGAGTGCGTGACGGCATCGGAAAATACGCCGGAGGAATGACGCGCGGCGTCGATATTGGCGGGGTGGATCATCAGCAGGTTGGGCTTGTAGCGGCGGATCATATCGGCTGCGCAGTGGGTGACGAAAATGTCGCAGTAGGGATGCTTGCGATGGCGCTGCACGGGCAGATTGGGCTTGATGATATGCTCGATCACATCTTCGCTGGAGCCCGTGGCGCGGAAGCATTCCTCGGTGGTTTCATCTTCGCTCTGGGGCCAGTATTCGTTCATCAGGTGGTCGATGGAGGGGTCATTGCCTGTCACCGGCCAGAAAACGGCGGCGGTGGTGAGGCCGGCCTCGTGCGCGTAGTCAAAGATGGTCTTGGCCTTGACGCTCTCGCGGAAATGCACCCATTTGCTTTTGACCTCGCCGAGGATGGCCTGATCGTTGTTGGTGATGCCATGACGGTCGGGGTATACGCCGGTCATCATGGTGGTATGGCAGGGATAGGTGATGGAGGGATAAATGGAGCGTACCTTGTTGATGCGCGCGCAGCGGTTCCAAACTTTTTTGAAATTCGGCAGATTCTTGATGGTTTCGGTATCTTCAAAAACCATCGCATCCTGCGAAATGACGACGACATGCTTGCTCATGGTGCTTTTCCTTTCAAAATGTAAATTTTTGTAACAACAATAAAGCCAAGGCTATTATCGCACGATTGCCGTTGGATTGCAATAAAAAAACGGATGAGATCAAAAATTCTCATCCGTTTTGGTTTTACTGGGGCGGGATTTTGCTGTTGTAGATTTCAAGGAGCTCGAGCACTTCGCCAAAGTACATTTCCTTATCGGTTTTGCTGACTTTGAGGCTGGTGCAGATGTAATTGATGACCTTCTTGGGGCGGATGCGCGCATAGTACATGGAGGCGTTGACGTTGGTGTTCCAGTCCTTGAGGTTGATGTGATTGAACTTTTTGACGTGGCGTTCAAGGATGGGTTCGATGGCGTCGTGCCATTTGGTGTAGATGGGCTCGACATGCTCGTAGTAGAGGAAGTTACTTTCGATGATTTCCGCCACACGGCGCAGGAACATATCCTTGTATTCGGGCACCTGCAAAAGCGCGGTGAGCGGCCAGTGCGGGAATTTGGTAGCGCTGGCGGTTTTGCTGCTGCGCAGGAAGGTGCTTACGGGGGCCTCGTCATCATTCATGCAGCCGGCTTCCACATCGTGGAGCATGAAGGTCCACTTTCCGCCGGGGAAGCGGTAATAACGCACGTTGCCGGAATCGTAATTGCCGATGATGGAGGAGAAAATGACGTAATTGAACAGGCTGTCTACATCCAATCGATCCAGCACATATTGCAGGTTTTCGGGATCGTTCAGGTCGTTTTTCTTGCAGAAATCCATCAATTCGACCCATTCTTCATTGCTGCCGCGGATGACGCTGGTTTCCGCCATGCCGGTGCCTTCAATGATGATGCACCCGTCTATGATATCTTCGTCCGTGATGCCTTCCCACTGGGCGAGGGAATCCTTATTGGCCTTTTCGCGCAGATTGTAGTGGCCGTAGTATTCGCCGTTGATGTACATGACGATGGGCTTGCCGGCCTGATAGTAAAGGCCCAGGCCCTCGCTCACTTCCATCAGCACGGCGTCGCGCATGCGGCAGGATTTGTAGTCGGAGTTGGTCATGCGCAGCTGCAGGGAAGAATAGCTTTCGTATTCGCGGTTATCAAAGAAGGCAAAATCGAAGGTATCATTCCCCAGCGCTGAACGCGCGTAGATGGAAAAGGACTTTTGACGAAGGTTGCGCGAGGAATGGCCGGCGATGCGGCCGGTGCACATCTGCGAGATCTGGCGGTTGCCGTTTTCGTCAAAATACTCGATCTGGAAAACGTATTCCCAGTTTTTGTTGTAGTTGGCGGTGTTGCCCGAGCCCTTGACCATCATGCCGGATTTGTTGCTGAAGAGCAGCGCGTCATCCGTATAAAAGGATACAACGGCGGCAGGGGCTTCATCATTGATAAAATATGTGCTGCCTGCGGTGGTGGAGCCCAGCAGATCATCGGCGAAGGCGCGGGCGCGGATGACGGTGGTCTTTTTCACTTCGATGGGGCCGGTGTAGAGCGTGGATTCACGCGAGGGGGTGTTGCAATCGGTGGTGTAGCGGATTTCAACGCCCTCGGGCGCGGTGATGGTGACAAGAATCGTGTCATCATAGAAGCCGGCGGCCGTTTCGATCACGGGCTCCTCGGCGCGCTTGTCGTAGCCGGTTTCATCGTTCTTTTTGCCGGGGGTGTAGTTTTCAAGGAAATGATACTGACTATCGCCGGTAAGACCATAGGAGACATTGCCAAACTGCGGGCCGAACGTAAGAGAAACCGTTTCGCCCTCGGGATTGGTCAGATACAGTTCGTCGCCGTTGGCAGAGAGCTTGAAGGAGGCGTAGAGCGTATCCTTCTTGGGCTCTTCCACGGTATCGCCGGCGCAGTAGACGATGAGATAGCCGTTCTTGGCGATCTTGGCGGTGTCCGGGAAGGCCCACTTTTTAAGGTTATAGGGATCGTTAGACAGGTGCCAGCCTTTGAGCGACACCTGCGCGGCGGTTGGATTGTGAATCTCCACCCAGTCGTAGCTTTGGCCGTCGGTAAAGATGGCGTTGGAGGCCATCAGCTCATTGATAACCAGCGCATTTTCCGCCTGCGCGCTGACGAATAGCAGGGCGAAAAGCAGCAGGATCATCCCGAAAATCTTTTGTTTCAAGGCTTTTTTCCTCATTTCTTGGGGGATACTTCAATTATAGCATGCGTTGGCAGGATGTCAACGAGAGTGGGAGATGTGTTACAATTTATTAACCGAGCTGGCTTTCAAGCTTTTCCCACTCTTCGTATTGCTGATCGATCTTTTCCTGCAGAAGGGCTTTTTGCTCTTCCAGCTCGTTTAATTTCATATAATCGCTGGCAAATTCCTCTGCCTGCGCTTCAAGATCGGCATACTGCTGCTCAAGCTTTTGTATCTCACGCTCCAGCGCGTTCATGCGGCGCTCCAGCTTGGCGTCGCGCTTGCCGGGGCGTTCCTGATTCTTCTGTGCCTTGAGCGCTTTTTCGGCTTCGCGCTCGGCAGAGCGCTTCTGGGCATTCAGGATGGCTTCCTGTTCCATTTCGCGCTCGCGGATGAAACGGTATTTTTCGTAGCCGCAGTCAAAATCGCGCAGCACGCCGTCATTGAGCTCCCAGATGCGCGTGGCGAAGCGCTTGACAAAATAACGGTCGTGGGAGACGATCAGCAGCGTGCCTTCAAACTGCTCCACGGCGGATTCGATCCATTCGCGGGAATCAAGATCGAGATGGTTGGTCGGTTCGTCCAATATCAGCATGTTGACGGCGCTGTTCATGAGCATGCACAGTTTCAATCGTGCGCGCTCGCCGCCGGAAAGCTGGGAGACGCGCTTGAACTGATCCTCGCCGCGGAAACGATATGCGCCCAGGCGATTGCGCGCAGCCTGAGGTTCGAGCCCCAGTTCGTACAGCAGCGTATCGT
>JAZQXQ010000032.1:0-7091 GCA_045632965.1 Clostridia bacterium | reverse complement strand
CTGCAGGCAATCAGCCCGGGCAGATCAAAATGCTTCAAATCCTTCGCGCGCATTCCCACGCTTTTATCATTGGCCGCTTCGCCCACGGCCAGGGTATACATGCCCGCGTGATTGGCCGCCTCGATGCCGTTCAAGGTATCTTCAACAACCAAACAAACCTTGGGATCAACGTGCAGCTTTTCCGCGCACAGCAGATATCCCTCAGGATCCGGCTCGGGATGCACAATATCATTGCCGTCCGTCACCGCATCGATCATGCGCCAGATGCCCAGCCGCTTGAGTATCGCTACGCAATTCTGACTGGAAGACGCCACGCCCACCTTGACCCCCATCTCCCGCAGCGTCAAAATGGTATCCAGCGCGCCGGGCAGCATCTGCTCTTTGCTCAGGGATGCAATCTCTTCCATGTACAAATCATTTTTCCGTGCCGTCAGGGCAAATTTTTCCGCCGGCGAATAATTGCGGTGCGCCGTTTTGAGGATAATATCCAGCGCATCCATGCGCCCGCTGCCGCGGATTTTTTGAAAAACCGTCTCGTCAAAGCTGAGGCCCTGTTCCTGTGTCATCTGCTTCCACGCCCTGAAATGGCTCTGTTCCGTTGAAACCAGCACGCCCTCCAGGTCAAAGATAACAGCCCGAATCACTTCATCACCTTCCTTAATGTGATCCTTGTTTTTATTATAACATATTTTTTCCATTCTGTATATGCCACTTTCAATTTCTGACCGATTTACGAAATAATTACATACAATTCATCGTTGCAGAAAAACTTTGACTATTTTTGACTTTTACTATTGACTTTCTTTGACCTTTATAGTATACTGGCATCGTGATCAGGAAATACTACCTGTGATTCACAAAGCAAACAAGCAATTTTTGACCAATCAAGGAGGATATGATTTATGTACAACATGGTTCCCTATCGTATGCACCGCCGTCCCTCGATGCTGCCCTCGCTGTTTGATGACCGCTTCGTACGCTCCTTCTTCAACATGAACGACATGATGAGTCCCATCGGTTTCCGTGTGGACATCCGCGAAAACGACACCAACTATCTCCTGGAGGCCGAGCTCCCCGGCGTGGATGAAAAGAACATCGAGTTGACCGTCGATAACGATGTGCTCACCATCAGCGCCAATCTCAACGAAGAGCGCAAGGATGAGCGCAACTGCTACAGCGAACGCCGCTACGGCCATGCTTCCCGCTCCTTCAGTCTGGAAGGCATCGACACCGAAAAGATCGTCGCCAGCCACAAAAACGGCATCCTCTATGTCACGCTGCCCAAAGAGCTGCCCGAGGAAAAGAAAACCGCCCGCCGCATCATGATCAACGCCAACTGTCATCAGGATGGCTGCGAAAAGGCCGACGAACAATAATCCCTGTGCCCCTTCGGGGGCATTTTTTATTGTATATTTTCACGCTCTTCCTGCCAAACTAACGCCGAAAGCGCTTTTGCGCAAACCTCTTTATGCAGAAAGGAAGAGCCCCATGAAACGGAAAATCGTTCTTCTCCTCATTGCCTCTATGCTGTTATTGACCGCCTGCACGCGCGATACCACAATGCAGCCCTCCGCTTCCCCCACGGTAAACGCCACCAATACGCCCGATATGCCGCCCGTCGCGCCCGAAGCCACCGATCAAGCGGCCGACGCCGGCGCTCTGCTGGACGGTGAATACAAAGCCGAGGTCTCCGATGCCTATGCCCAGTCAAGCGGCCACGGCTGGAAAGAATACCTCATCCTGTCTGTAATCAACCAGCAGGTTGCCGGCGTTAAGTTTGATGCCCTCAAGGACGATAAGAAAAAGAGCGAAGCCACCGCCGAAGAATACCCCATGACGCCTCCGCCCAGCGAGTGGATTCCCTTGATCAATGACGCCATCCGCGCAGCAGAAACACCCGAGGCCATGGATACCGTCAGCGGCGCTACCATGTCATCCAATACCGCCCGCAAGCTCTATGCCGCCGCGCTGGAAGCGGCGCAGACGGGCAATACGCAAACCGTCATCATCGAATAAAAAAATCCTCTCCGCAGCAAACGGAGAGGATTTTTTTCTGTTCATATCAGGTCTGAATCTGCAGCAGCTGCTCAAGCGTGCCGTCATCATCAAACACCAGGAAGTCACGCACGTTGAGGCCAACCTCCTGACCGTCCTTCAGATTCTTGAACACATGGCCGGGCGCAATCACGCGCACCAGCGTATCGCCCACGCGCACGCGGCAGTCATCCACGTCGCCCAGGTAATACTGCGCTTCCAGAATGCCCTTGAACTGGCCTTCTTCCGGCGCAACAAAGTCAATATTCTCGGGACGCACAGCCACTTCCACGCGGCCGGTCTTGGGACCGTCGTAGGAAACGCTCTGGTTGTTCATCGCCGGGAAGGTGATCTTGCCGTCCTTGGCTTCGCCCTTGAAGAATTCAACCTTGCCCAGGAAGTCCGCCACAAACTGATTGGACGGGTTGTTGTAGATGCTTTCGGGGCTGTCGCACTGCTGCACTACGCCGCGGTTGATGAGGAAAATGCGATCGCTCATCGCCATGGCTTCAGTCTGGTCGTGCGTTACGTACACAACCGTGATGCCCAGCTGCTTTTGAATTTCCTTGATTTCAAAGCGCATGGATTCGCGAAGCTTTGCGTCGAGGTTGGAAAGCGGTTCGTCCAGCAGCAGCAGCTTGGGCGCCGCCACCAGTGCACGCGCCAGTGCAACGCGCTGCTGCTGACCGCCGGAGAGCTGATTGGGGAAGCGCTCGGCATACTGGGAAAGATGCACGATCTCCAGCACGCGGTCAACCTGCTTCTTGATTTCGGCTTTGGGGGTCTTCTTGATTGTCAGCGGATAGGCCACGTTATCAAACACATTCATGTGCGGCCACACAGCGTAGCTCTGGAATACCATGCCCACGCTGCGCTTTTCCGGAGGCACGAAGGTCTTGCCGCCGGATACCAGCTGATCGTCAATGTACAGTTCGCCCGTCGTCGGCTTTTCAAAGCCGGCGATAATGCGCAGCATCGTGGTTTTACCGCAGCCGGAGGGGCCCAGCAGCGTTACGAATTCGCCATCCCGAAAGGTTTCGTTGAACTCTTTGAGCACCACGTTGTCGCCAAAGGCCTTAGTGACATGCTTAATCGTTACGGTTGCCATCTGTCATCTGTCCTTTCTTAGATGGAGAATTCGCCCTTGGTCAGGCGGTTGAGAACAAAGTTGAGCACGATTACGATGATGAGGATACCAAACGCCATGGCGCAGGCCTGCGGCTGGTTGGTGAACGTCCAGTACTCATACAGCTGGAAGCCAATGGTCTTGGTGGAATTGGAGTAGAGCAGCGTCGTCATCGACAGCTCGTAGAAGCTGGGAATGAAGATCAAGAACCAGCCTGCGGCGATGGACGGGAAGATCAAGGGACCTGTGATCTTCAGCATCGTCTTGCTCCAGCTGGCGCCGGAAATCTGAGAGCACTCTTCCAGCGATACGTGGATCTGACTCATGGCCGACACTACGGTACGCATGCCCATCATCAGGTATTTGACCAGATAGGCCACGATGATGATGTACGACGTATTGTAAATGTTGATACCGAAGTTGCCCTTCATCGTCATGATCAGGCCCAGAGCGATAACCACAGAGGGCGTACCAGAACCCAGCGCGATGAGGAAGTCCGGGATCTTGCGGCCCTTGATGCGGGTGCGCTGCAGCAGATAGGACATGGTGCAGGCAATGACGATACCGACGGTAGCCGTTACAATGCCGAAGATCAGCGAGTTCTTAAGGCACCCGAGGGTTTCCGTACGGGAGAAGATGATGGTCCAGTTTTCGGTGGTGAAGTTGCTGGGATCAAACATACTCTTGCCCACGTCCAGCTTGAAGGAGGTGGTGAGGATGGTCACGAAGGGCAGCACGATCACCACGCCCGCAAAGAGCACAACAACCGCCGTCACCGGGATACGCCACTTGCCCAGGTCAACAATGTTGGGGCGGGTGGATTTACCCGATACGGTGATATACTGCTTCTTGGCGATAACGAAGTCGGAAATGAACAGGATGACCATGGCAATGGCCATCAGGAACACCGCCAGACCCGTCGCGTCGGAGATGCCGCGCGCGCCAAGACCCATGTATTCGATGATGCGGGTGGTTACGGTATGTACCTTACCCGGCGCACCGATAATGGAGGGAATGCCGTAGCAGCTGGCCGCCGAGATGAAAACCAGCAGCGCACCGGCAATCAGCGAGGGCGTGGCCATCGGCAGCGTGATCTTGAACACCGTCGTGATGGGAGAAGCGCCGGAAATACGGCTGGCTTCCTCCAGAGAGGGATCCATCTTTTCCATTGCGCGGCTGATGGTGATGAAGGCGTAGGGATAGTAGAAAGTCGTCAGTACCCAGATCAGGCCGCCAAGCGAGTAGATGTTCAGCGGGCCGGGAACATCGCCCAGGCCGAATAAACCGCGCAGGAACACATTGATGGTGCCCACGTTGGGGTTGAGCAATCGCAGCCAGGCCATCGCGCCCAGATAAGGCGGTACCATGTAGGTCAGCACGAACAGCGAGCGGAAGAATTTCCGTCCGTACATGTTGGTGCGGCCCACCAGCCACGCCAGCGGGAACGCCAGCAGCGTACCAAGCACCATGGTGGCGCCGGCGGCAACCAGTGTGTTCACCAGCGCGCCCTGGTTCATGGGATAGGTGTACAGGCGTGCGAAAACCTCAAAGGTGAACTTGCCCTCGGGGAAGAAGGCCGTGATCACCAGATAGATCATCGGCAGCACCTGGAACAGCAGCATAAAGTCGATAATGGCCAGGATAATCAGCCACTTGAAATTCAGCTGCCAGCTGCCGTCCGCCTTGAGCAGGAAGAACAGCATCAGCACGTCCAGCAGGATGGTAATACCAACCAGCACGGCGGTCTTGGTGTTGGACAAAAGCAGCTGACTGAAGAAGTTGATCTCGCCCTTTTCGGCCATCTGATAAGCCGTGATACGGGCATTGGCAGAGCGGGCAGCCTTCTTCAGATTATTGATGATCTCTTTGGGCAGATACTCACCCTCAGCATTGGCAGCCGTCAGGAAGAATTGCAGGACCTTGGCAGGAATCTCCATGCCCTCATCCTTCTCAGTGGCGCTGACCAGCACCTCGGGCAGTGCGGCCTGATCATCCGCAATGGCAGTCAGCAGCTGCATGCGGAACGCATCGCGCTCCTCATCGCTGAAAGCTGTCAGAACTTTCTTTTCCTTGGAGGAAACCTTGGGGCCTGCCATGGAATAGGAGACCGCCAGAAGTTTCATTTGAGCTGCTTCGGGATCCTTTTCGGCAGCAAGAATGCTGTCTACCAATGCGGTCTGGTCTTCTTTTGCCTGTTCAGACCAGTTGAGGATCAGCAGTTCACGCGCCTTGACGTTCACTCTTTCGCGCGTGGAAGCATCCAGCTTATCCATATAGGGCTGGATGTCCTTTTCATATACCTTGTCCAAATAGGGAGAAAGCTGATAAATGATGCCGTAGGCGCCTTCCTGCTCAAAGCCGGAAGCCGTCAGTTCTCCCATCCCCCAGACGCCTGCCCAGATAAGGGCCGCGCCCAGCAAAAAAACGACAAGCAGAACGAGCTTACAGCGCAGCTCGCCAGTATTGCGGGTTTGAAGATTTCTTTGCACCTGCATACAAGTACACTCCTCGTAACGAAACATGAAGCAGGGGTATGCTTATCCTTAACGGTATCGTTATAGGGATTGGGGGAAGCTGTCCGCGGGCAGCTTCCCCCAGAAAATACTATCTGCGATCGATAGCTTGTTTTTGATTACTGAACGGTTACGCGCTCCTGGAATTCGTTGCGCAGGGTGGTGATTTCCTTGTAGCAACGCACCCAGTCAACGCCCATGTCATTTTCGATGACCTGTTCGGAGGGAATGGAATCATAGGGGATTTCGGGGAAGTTGGTCAGAACAGAGTGCATGTAGCCCTGCACGATGTAGGACTGGCCCTCTTCGGACAGCAGCCAGTTGGCGATGGCTTCGCAGGCTTCGGTGTTGACGTTGGCGGACTTTTCTTCAGCAACGATCATCACGGCAGAAGGAATAACGATGTTGCCGTCTTCGGGATACAGGCAAGCCAGCTTGGAGCCCTTTTCCTTGCGGTTCTGCAGGATGGATTCTTCCAGAATCATGATCACGTCGCACTCGCCGGTTTCCAGCTTGGCCTGAGCGGTGGAGCCGGATTCGATCATAACGTCATTGGCGCCCAGAGCATCGAAGTATTCGAAGCCGTACTTTTCGGACAGGGCGGCGATGGAAGCCAGAGCTGTACCGGAGGTCAGGGGGTTGGACATGGAGATGCGGCCCTTCAGAGCGGGATCTTCAGCGAATTCCTTGAAGGTCTTGGGCAGCTCTTCGGGAGACTTCAGTTCGGGATTGTAGGCCAGAACCATGTTGGAAACGCGAACGGGATACCAGTAGCCCTCTTCGTCATAGGGGAAGCGGAGCTGATCGGCATTTTCAACTTCAAAGGAGTGCAGCCAGCCGTCTTCCTTCAGTTCCAGGCAGTAGGAGGGGTCGGCAACCAGCATCATGTCGCAGCCCAGGGTGCCGGTTTCGCGCTCGCCCGCCAGCTTGTTCTGCAGGGAGCCGGTGCCGCCGTAGAAGAAGAAGGATTCGCCGTTGCCGGGGGTCAGGTTGGGGAATTCTTCCTTCAGCTTGGCGTCCATCATATCAATAACAAACTGATACATGGAAGTGTAGCACAGCACAGTGCCGCTCACGTCTTCGTTGACGGCCAGAGCACTGCTGCAGCCAAGCAGCATCATGATAACGAGAGCCAGAGAGAGCAGTTTCTTCATACGAACAAACCTCCATTTAATATTGTCGGTCCATAACCGTGCGGCCGACTTTTTTGTTGATTTTATTATACTGACAATTTGTAAAAATATCAAGCCTTTTTATGCCCGTTTCCGGATTTTTTCGCAACCGCGGGTTGACATATACCCCCATGGGGTATATAATCAATTTATCGTCTTTTACATCAGATTTCTCCGGAGGATATATGCTTCAATCTCATTCTCAGGCCGATTGCTGCCGGCACAAGCATACAAGTCGGATCGTAG
>JAZQXQ010000031.1:0-3102 GCA_045632965.1 Clostridia bacterium | reverse complement strand
TATTCCTTGTTGAAGATAGGTTCAAGAACAAGGTCATCTGCGGGCATCTTGCCGTCTTCGGGCATATTATTCCAGCCGCCGAATCTGTAGCCGTCCTTTTCGGGAAGAGCGTCTGTGTAAGCGGGAATATCTTCGCCTTCAGCTGCGGTGCCGCTCTTGAGTACGTTGCCTTCGCCGTCTGTATAGCTAACTGTGTAGGTTCTTGTCCAGTCTGCGGTGAGAGTTACTTCTTCAGCGGGCATTGTGAATGCTTCGCCGGCTGCATATACAGTACCGTCTTCAGCTACCCAGCCGTTGAATCTGTAGCCGTCCTTGCTTACTGCGGGAACATTGTAGATTGCACCCTCTGCAAGAGCGGGGTCTGCGGGAGCGGGAGCGCCTCCGTCCTCTTCAAATGTGAGGGTGTAGGTCTTTTCTTCCCAGATTGCTTCGTAGGTTTCGTCACCGTCTACGGCAACTTTGTCGCCGGGCTTATAAGTGTTGCCTTCGCCGTCTTCCCAACCGACAAGGTCGTAACCGTCCTTGGTGAGCTCATCTTCTGTGGGAAGTGTGATTGTTTCGCCGTGGAGAGGAGTCTGATTTGCAACGCTGTCGTCTGCAAAATCACCGCCGTTGGGATCGAGAACAATATTTCTTTCTGCAAGCTTGAAGTATGCAACAAGGCTATTGTTGCCATCCTCAGCGAGAGTTATCTTGAGATTGTTTGCTGCGTTTTCAGCATCGGGAATGTTGGACTTGCTGTTGGTAAGTCCGCTGTAAATCCATGTGATATCTGACTCTGAAGTGCCGTTGAGTGTGATTTCAACTGTCTGGCCTTCGCTGCCTGTCTTTGTGATAACGGTACCCTCAACATATGATGTTGTGCCGTCTGCATTGAGAATCTGAAGCATGGGAGTGATTGTGTATTCAATGCTGCCGGGAATACGCCACCAGGGGATCGTGCTGTCAAACTGCAGGCTGCGGGAGATATTCCACTGCCAGTATTTTCCCAGCACGCCCACTTCCTGAAAAAGGCACCAGCCCGCGCAGGCAAGGAACAGAACAATCACATCCAGCCACAGCATGATATAAATCAGCCGCAGCATAAAACTGCGGTTGATGCGTGCAGCGGTTGAGGTCATGCGGCGCGTTTCGCTCATGTGCAAACCTCCGCGGTTATTCAAGGCGCATCACATAGCCCACGCCGCGCACGGTATGCAGCGTTTTGAGGTGATGCGCTTCGTCAATTTTCTGCCTGAGATAGCGGATATACACATCTACCACATTGGTTTCGCCCATGTAATCATAGCCCCAGACGTTGCTCAGCAGCGTCTCGCGCGACAGCACGATGCCCTCGTTTTCCATCATATATTCAAGCAACTGAAATTCGCGGCTGGTGAGCGTCACTTCCTCGCCGCGCACGGTGACGATATGGCGCAGGGGATCAAGCGCCACCTCGCCCAGACGCATGATATCGCTCTCCGGCGCTTTGGCCTGCTTGCGCAGCGATACGCGGATGCGTGCGAGC
The DNA here is from genome assembly GCA_045632965.1 of Clostridia bacterium. Taxonomy (GTDB): domain Bacteria; phylum Bacillota; class Clostridia; order Christensenellales; family Aristaeellaceae; genus SFMI01. The sequence continues at coordinate 1,595 of JAZQXQ010000031.1, read as the reverse complement.
AATTCTTCAATGGCAAAGGGCTTGGTGATGTAATCATCCGCGCCCAGATCAAGGCCGGTCACCTTGTCCATCACCGCGTCCCGCGCGGTGAGCAGGATGACGGGCGTTTCTTTTTCGCGGCGCAGGCGGCGCAGGATTTCCAGCCCGTTGAGCGAGGGCAGCATGATATCAAGCAGTATCAGATCATGCTGGCCGCTGAGCGCCCGCTGCAGGCCGTCTCTTCCGTCAAATGCTTTTTCCACCTGATAGCCTTCGTGGGTGAGCTCCAGTTCCACAAAGCGCGCCAGCGCTTCTTCATCTTCAATCAGCAGTATGGATTGCGGCATGTTTATCTCCTGTAAAGAAAGGGACGCCCGCAGGCATCCCTTTGAAAAGCATGTGTTTATTTGTCCTGCGAATCTTCTTTGTTGCTATCGATGATGACCACTGTGGGGCCGGCCTTGGCCACATCGTCCATAAAGTCGCCGGCCTTGTTCATGGCAGCATTGACGGAATCATCAAAGCTCAGCCCCTTGACGGAGAAGCGGTAGCCAAAGAACATGGCAGCAACGCCCGCAATGACAACCGCCCAGATGCTGATGATCACCAGCAGCAATACCACGGACATGGGCAGCTCCAGACGGACTTCGCCGTTCTTTTTGACCAGCAGCTGTACGGCGTTGAGACGGCGCACGATCTGCGCCAGCCCGTGCATCAGCATGGCAAAGCCGCCGTGGCCTTCCTTCTTTTCCTTCTGCGGCTTGGGACGGGTGGTGTAGTTTTCCTGCCGGGGCGCTTCGCCCTCTTTATGCAGCTTGCCTTCGCTTTCCAGCAAAAGCAGCGCATCCAGCAGATCCCAATTGCATTTTTCCAGCGCGGCGCTGGCTTCTTCGTACGACACATTCGCTTTTTCGTGCAGTTTTTCTACCATTTCAAGATGATCCATGTGTTTTGTCCTCCTCTGTACCTGTCATTGGGTACGATGGCAGTATAGCGCACAAAGCTTAATGCCGGCTTTTGAACAGATGAGAGAATGATTAGAAAACGATGGGAAACGGCTTATTCCTGCACGATGCGGAAGGTAATCACCTGCGGCGAGGCCGTGCCGGCGGCATCAATGGTTACATCGACAGCCTCGGTATCCAGCAGCACATAGCCGGCGGGCAGGAGCGCGGCGGCGGGATGCACGGGCGTTACGCCCTCTTCCAGCGTGAGCGTGGTGGTGACCAGCGTTTCATCGCCGCTGACATAGCGGATTTCAACATCCGCCGTCACGGGCGGCAGACGATAAATAAAGATAATGCTGTCATGCGAGGCGACGCCGTTGGCATCCACCGTCAGGCGGACGGATTCTTCGCCCACCAGCTCGTATCCTTCGGGCACGAGGGCGCTGTTGGCGCGGATGGTGCGCGTGCCCTCGGTCAGAAGCAGCGACAGGGAATGGAGCACCTTGCCGTCATCGGACTGATACTTGATGGACACATGTGCCATGACAGGCGTGGGCGTGGGCGAGGGCGAGGGTGTAGGCGAAGGTGTGGGCGTGGGCGAAGGGGTGGGGGTCGGCGAAGGCGTGGGCGAAGGAGTCGGAGTCGGCGTCGGGGTGGGAGTAGGTGTGG
>JAZQXQ010000030.1:0-2699 GCA_045632965.1 Clostridia bacterium | reverse complement strand
CTTTTTTCTCTTCCATGGCAGCGGGCACTTCTTTTGGCACTTCCGCCAATTCAACATCCCCTGCCATGCGCAGGCTGCTCAGCGCCGCGCCGCCTGAGAGCGTATGCATTTTCGCCGTCGTCATGGCCGCTTCCTCCACGCTTCTCGCCGGCGTCATATAATCCAAAAGCCGCATAGCTGTCTTCCTTCCCTTTCAGGATGGTTCATGCTATGCGGCTTATGGGCTTGGCGTGCGGTTATTTTTCGGCGGCGCGCAGATGTGCAATCATCTTATCCGCAATTGTATCGCACTCATACGAAATGGTGCACACATGCGGCACGCGCTCCAGCCACAATATCTCTTTCTTTTCGCTGTTGATACCGTCATGGATCATCTGCGCGCTGACAGATCGCACGGTGAGATCTGCGTGCGACTGAACAATCAGTGTCGGGCAATTGACCAGATACAGATTTCTGTACGCCTTTTTCATCAGGATATTCAGATCATGCGCCCGCTCCGTCGGGTATCCGGGATAACCGATATTATATGCCATCATCAGCCGGTCGTCATGCACCGCGCTGCCCGGGCCCCAGCGCATTTCCTTGACAAAATACGAAGCAGGCTTGGCAAGCCCGATGAACGGAAAGCGTATTTTTATGGGCGTGGAGATTGGTACGCAGGCAGTCACGTCCATCTGTTCCGCTGCAAGCAGCGTCAATACGCCGCCCATGGAAAGGCCGCAGACCGACACGTATTTATACTTTTCCTTCAGCTGATGTACCGCCTCAAGCTCCGCCGCCAGCCAGTCGTGCCAGGTGCTTTTCTTCATATCCGCAATGCTGGTGCCATGCCCGGGCAATAAAATTCCCTGCACAGTAAAGCCAGCCGCATGCAATTTCTCTCCAAGCGGCAGCATATGCGCAGGCGTACCGGTAAATCCGTGCGTTAAAAGCACTGCATGCTCGCCGCCCTCCCAAAAGAACGGCCGGGCATTTTCATGCATATACTGCTTCATTCCAGATTCTCCACTTTTTCAACGTCCTTTTGCAGGCCGAGGATCAGCAGCTGATCGCCGCCCAGCAGCCTGGTATCTGCAGAAAGCGCCGCATTCACCTGTCCGTTTCGGTTAACGGTGATGATCGATACGCCCCACCTGCGGCGCACATCCAGCTGCGCCAGTGTCTTATCCACCCAGCTTTCGGGCACCGTAATCTGCGCCAGCGCGTAATCGCCGCCAATGTTGACCAGATCCACCAGATGCGGCACGATCAGCGATTTGGCTACGCGCACGCCCATATCGCGCTCGGCAAACACAACGCGATCCACGCCCACTTTTTTCAGCACCTTGGCATGCAGTTCGTCATTGGCCTTGCTGACCACCAGCTTCACGCCAGCTTCTTTGCACAGCATCGAAATCAGCACTGAGTCGCGGATATTCTCACCAATGGACACCACCGCCGCATCAAAGCTGCCCACATCCAGCGATTCAAAAGCAGCTTCGTCCGTTGCATTAAGCTGCACCGCATGCGTCACATACGGACTGATTTCATTGATGGCGTCCATGTGGCTGTCAACCGCCAGCACCTCATGGCCCATTTCGCTGAGCGTGTATGCCACCGCCGCGCCAAAGCGGCCCAGACCAAATACAACAATTTGCTTTTTCTTTTTCATCTTCTTTACCCTATCAACAAATGTTCCTCAGGATAGCGAACCATCGCCTGATCCTTTTGTCTGCCCGACAGCACCAGCATGATCGTCATGGGGCCGACGCGGCCAAAGTACATATACAGTATCAGCATCAGCCTGCCCGCCCGGGAGAATTTCGGCGTGCCTGCCGCCGTCAGACCAACGGTTGACAGCGCAGACACCGTTTCATACATCAGGTCAATCAGGCTAAAGCCCTTCCCTGCCTCCGTAACAGACAATATCAGCGTGCCGCCAAGCAGCAGCGACATATTCACCAGCAGAATACAAATTGCCGTGCGCACCAGCATAACTGCCAGACTGCGGCCAAACACGTTGATCTCCCGGCGGCCGCGCACCGTGGCATGCGCCACCAGCAGCAGCAAACAAACCGTCGTTGTCTTGGCGCCGCCGCCCGTCGAGGCTGGCGATGCGCCGATAAACATGAGAATCACGCTCAGGAGCTTGCTGCCATCCGTCAGTTTTGCCTGATCAATGGCAGAAAATCCCGCCGTACGCACCGTCACCGACTGGAAAAAGGCATTCATCAGCTTCTGCCCAAGCGACAGATCGCCGTGCCACTCCAGCAAAAGGAACAGCACAAACCCGCCCAGCAGCAGCACGCATGTCGTTACCAGCACCAGCTTTGTGTGCAGCGACAAGCGATGCTGTCTGTGCCGCTTGCGCCAGACGTCCGCCATTACAGCATAGCCAATGCCGCCCAGCACAATCAAAAGGCAGATAACGATCTGCAGGTAATAGTTTTCCTGATATTTCAGCAGGCTTTCATAATTGCCAAACAGATCAAACCCGGCATTGCAAAACGCGCTGACAGAATGGAAAAGCGCATACCACAGCCCTTTTCCCCAGCCATATTCCGGCACAAAGACCAAACTGAGCAGCAAGCAGCCCGCGCCTTCCACCAGCAGGGTAATCACGCCCACGCGCAGCATCGCGCCGACCACATCGCGCAGCCCTTCCTGCCCCACTGTATCGCGCATCAGCATACGGCTGTGCAGCGAAATTCTGCGTCTGA
>JAZQXQ010000029.1:0-4574 GCA_045632965.1 Clostridia bacterium | reverse complement strand
GATCTGGTAGCCGGTCTGCATGATGTGAACTGCGAGTTTGCCGTGGCCAACATTCTGGCTGACGTCATTAAGCTGCTGGCGGCGCCTCTGCGCGCGCATCTGACGGAAAACGCTACCTTCGTGTGCTCGGGCATTCTGCTGGAGCGCGAGCAGGAGGTTACTGAGCTGCTCACTGTCAACGGCTATCGCATCTTCGACCGCGTTCAGAAGGGTGACTGGGTGGCGCTGGCTGCCCGCGTAAACTGATATGCATCGCTTTTTTGCAGATGAAAACGGCATTGTCAACGGCGTGGCGCAGCTGGATAAGGAAGACGCGCAGCACGCCAGCCGCGTGTTGCGATTGCAGACGGGCGACGAAGTGACGCTTTTCTGCGAGGGCGAGGCCTACGCTGCGGTGATTGACAGCTTTGAAAACGGCGTGTCCGTGCGCGTGGGCGAAAAGCTCAAAAGCCCCGAAGCCTCTGTGCGCGTGACGCTCTATCAGGGCGTGCCCAAGGGCGATAAGATGGACTACATCGTGCAGAAATGCACGGAGGGCGGTATTCACCGCATTGTGCCCGTCAACATGCCCCGGTGCGTGGCCAAGCTTGACGGCAAGGATGAAAAAAAGCGTGTGCGCTGGCAGCGCATTGCCAGAGAAGCGGCGAAGCAATCTTTCCGCCCGGTTACGCCGGAGATTGCGCCCGTGGTGAGCATGAAGCAACTGCCCGCGCTGCTGAAGCAGCATCAATTGGTGCTGTGCCCCTGGGAAGACGAGCATGCCTGCTCGCTGCGTGAGGCGCTTGCGGGGGAGATCACGGATGTGGCTGTGATCATCGGCCCCGAGGGCGGCATGAGCGAGGAGGACGTGGCGCATTTTAGCGAAAGCGGCGCAAAGTCCGTCACGCTCGGCCCGCGCATTTTCCGCACGGAAACGGCGGGACTTGCTTCGCTCATCGCCATTATGACCTTGACGGGGAATTTAGAATGAAAACCGTTGCTTTCCACACCCTCGGGTGCAAGGTGAATCAGTACGATTCCGAAGCCATGCTGGAGCTTTTTGAGGCGGCCGGCTACGCGCCCGGGAAATTTAACGAAAAATGCGACGTGTATGTGATCAACACCTGCACCGTCACCGGCACGGGCGATAAAAAAAGCCTGCAGGCTGTGCGCCGTGTACAGCGGCTGAATCCCGACGCTGCGGTGATCGTCTGTGGTTGCCTTGCGCAGCGCGACGGCGAAAAGCTGCTGCGTGAGACGGGCGCGACGGTGGTGATCGGCAATGCTCGCCGCAACGAAGTGGTGGAGCTCTTGCACCGCGCGCAGGCGGAGAATACGCCCATCTGCGCCGTGACGGACGTGACGCGCGCAAAGTATGAGCCGCTGTTCATCACCCGCCACGAGGGCAAAACGCGCGCCGTGCTGAAGATTCAGGAGGGCTGCGACCGCTTTTGCGCTTACTGCATCATTCCCTATGTGCGCGGCGGTATCCGCTCGCGCGCGGTGGAGGATGTCGTCAAAGAGGCCGCGTGTCTCGCCGAAAGCGGCTACCGCGAGGTGGTGCTCACCGGCATTCACCTGACCAGCTACGGCCGCGATCTGAAAAACGGCCACACGCTGCTGACGGTGATTGAGGCGCTGCATGAAATTGAGGGCATCGAGCGCATCCGTCTGGGGAGCCTGGAGCCTGTGATTGCCAATGAGGAGTTTGCCTGTGCGCTGAGCAAACTGCCCAAGGTGTGTCCGCAGTTCCATCTGGCGCTGCAGTCGGGCTGCGACGGCGTGCTCAAACGCATGCGCCGCCGCTATGATACCGCCGCCTACCGCGAAAGCGTGCAGGCGCTGCGGAAATATTTTCCCGAGTGCGCGCTGACGACGGATGTTCTGTGCGGCTTCCCCGGCGAAACGCAGGAAGAGCACGCGCAGACCGTTCAATTTTGCCGTGAGATGGGCTTTGTGCGCATGCATGTATTTCCCTACAGCGAGCGCGAAGGCACGCTGGCGGCCAATATGCCCCATCCTGTGCCGCGCCACGTGCGCGAGGAGCGCGCGCGGGAATTGATCCGTCTGGGCGATGAAATGGCGGACAAGTACCGCGAAAGCCAGCTGGACACCGTGCGCTCCGTTTTGTTTGAAACGGAGAAGGACGGGAAATCCTTTGGCTACACGATGGAATACATGCACTGCGAGGCCGAGGGAAATTTTGTCGGCCAGACGGTGAATGTGAAGATGACCGGACTGAGCGGGGAAGGATTTGTGGGAGAAATTTGTTAAAGCATGCAACAAAATCCCCTTTTCAATCGTCTTATAAGTGAAAGGATGAAAAACCATGGAGAATTGTCTGTTCTGCAAGATCATTCGCGGCGAGATTCCGTCCACCAAGGTATACGAGGATGAAAACACCTACGCCTTCCGTGACATCAATCCGCAGGCCCCCACGCATGTGGTGGTGGTGCCCAAAGCCCATGTCAGCGGCATGAATGAAACGGACAAGCTGACGGACGAGCAGATCGCCGCCTGTATCCATGCCTGCCGCGAGGTGGCGAAGATCACGGGCGTGAATGAAACCGGCTACCGCGTGATTACCAACTGCGGCAGCGACGCCTGCCAGAGCGTGCAGCATCTGCACTTCCATGTGCTCGGCGGCGCCAAAATGAGCGAAAGCATGGCCTGACGGCCTGCACCGCGTGTGTGAAATGTATGTGTCAAGAATGTAAAAAACATAAAATAAGCAGTTGACGATTTGACACAGACGCGGTATAATATGCACACGGTCGCCATCCGCCGTGTGAACGGCGACAGCCAAGGCGAGATCGGCGAAGGGAGGGAAAACAAGTGTCTGAAGTACGAGTCAAGGAAAACGAGTCTCTGGAAAGCGCCCTCAAGCGTTTCAAGCGTCAGTGCGCGCGCGCCGGCGTTATGGCCGAGGTTCGTAAGCGTGAGCATTATGAAAAGCCCAGCGTAAAGCGTAAGAAGAAGGCGGAAGCCGCACGCAAGCGCCGCTATTAAGCAAGGCAAGAAAAAAGCTCTGAGCAAAAGCTCAGGGCTTTTTTCTATGCCTTGCGGTGATATCCGCGCCGCAGCGCGTTCCTCCCGCTCGTTTTTCCGCAGAAAAACGGCGGTACCTCCGGTAACTTGCACCAAAGCGGCAGTCCGGATGGCATAGCCATCCGGGTTTGCGTAGCAAACTGAAAAAGGTGAGGAAAATCATCGGGGCGAGCTTGCTCGCATCCGTGATCTTTCTCACCTTTTTTAATCAATTGACGCGCTTGTAACGTAGCCAGCTTCCGATACAAACGCAGGTTTCTTTGGTACTTTCTTGGGCTCCAAGAAAGTACACGTCTCCTCGTCCCTACGTCCCTTAATCCGCCGCGTGCTTCTTGTTGAACTTATCCAGCTTCAGCGCAGCCACAATGCCCACCGCGAAGCACACGATATTCACCACAACAATGCCGACGCCGGTGAAATATTCAACGGGCACGGTCATGACCGTCGCAGCGATGACAACGCCCAGGATCGCGTGGAAGGCCTGGGGATAGTGCTTGTCAAAGAGCATGTTGACAGCCTTGGCAAAGAGGATGATGGTGAGGATCGCGCCGACGCCGCCGGGGATCAGCACGCCGAAATCCATGTGGCCGATGCCGGCAACAAAGGGTTCGTACAGGCCAAGGGGCATCAGCAGGGTGGAAAAGCTCATGCCGGGGGCGATGATGCTCAGCGCCAGGCAGCAGCCGCAGAAGAGATACCACAGGAAGTTGGGCGCGATCTGCACGGAGAACACGCGCAGGCTGATGAGCAGCGCGAAGGTGAGCGCCATCGCTAAAAAGAGCGATACATAGCTGCCCTTTCCGCGTCCCTGCTGGCCGGCCTCTTCAAAGAGCGAGGGCATCATGCCCACGATCAGGCCCAGGAACAGGCATACGGACTGGCTGGGGAATTTATCCAGGAAGAAAGAGAGAATGTTCGCCACGCCCAGGAAGCCGATCACCACGCCCAGAATCACGGGCAGCAGGCGCATCAGGTGCGTTTTGAGATTCTTGAAGGGGTTGGCCAGGAACTCCATCAGCGTGGTATAGATGCCGAACACCACGCACAGCACGCCGCCGGAGATGCCGGGCAGCACAGCACCCAGGCCGATCAGCGCGCCCTGCAGGAGCTTTAAGACAAACTGCATGGGGGTCATTGCTAATTTCATCATAAATCACCTCGTTGGTATTTACGGCTGCGGGCGGAAGGATATGCCGCGGGCAGACGCAGTAAAATATATTATAGCATGAGTACGGATAAAAAGGAAGAGCGCAATATGCGGCAAGTATATCAGCGGGAGCAACGAGGGCGCAGCGCCTCGTTTATAATCCGCAGCGGCGGCGTGTACGTCGCGAGGAGCAGCTGAAAGCTGCTTCCTCTATCAATTTCCGGCCGTGCGGCTTGCCGCACAGGAAAATGATGCTGTCCCAAGGAAAAACTTGGTTTTTCCTTGGGAGTGTTGGCTTTGCCAACACATAAAAATGCGCCCATCTTGCGATGGGCCCTATCCTTATACCAATTAGCGGTTGAGGATGGTTTCTTCGGTTTCCTTGTCGAAGAAGTGCAGG
>JAZQXQ010000028.1:0-1949 GCA_045632965.1 Clostridia bacterium | reverse complement strand
ACGGCGGCGCAGGTGGTGAGCAATCCCATCAGCGCGGAAACGTCGGAAACGATGCGCGCGCTGCTTGAACAGGTGGTCAGCGTTGGCGGCGGCAAAAACGCCTATATCGAGGGCTATCGCGTGGGTGGCAAGACGGGCACGGCGCAGGTGTATATCGACGGCAAGGTGTCAAGCGATGTGCACATCGGTTCGTTCATCGGCTTTGCGCCGGCGGATCAGCCGCGGTTTGCCATTCTGGTGATTGTGGATGCGGCGGACGTGCCGGTTGACTACGGCGGCACCACTGCGGCGCCTTTTGCACGGATGGTGATAGAGGATACGCTCAATTATCTCGGTTACAAAAAGGCGGGGGAGAGCGAGCAGAAAAAGGTAGTAGTGCCTGATCTTACCGGCATGACGGTTACAGAGGCGCAAAAGCTTTTGCGCAGTCTGCCGCTGACAATGGAAACGGACGGCGTCAATGACGTCGTGACCGATCAGATGCCGGCAGCCGGAGCGAATCTTTATGCGGGCGGGCAGGTAATGCTCTACACCGCGGAAACAAAGGCCGCAACGCCCGAAATCATGGCCTGCGTGCCCGATGTGATAGGAATGTCGGTGGTGGAAGCCAGCCGCGCGCTGAGGGCAAGAGGCTTTGAAATGACGCTGACAGGCAGCGGCGTGGCGGTGAAGCAATCTCCCGTTGCCGGTGCTTACGCGCCGTCGGGATCACAGGTAACGGTAACATTTGCCGTTCCGTAAAGAGCAAGGATTGTAATTCAAACCAATTTCGTATATAATATTCAGTTGTCTGAGCAACAGAAGGAGCTTTGTTATGAAACTGAGCGAACTTACACGTGAAAACGTCCGATATATAACCGATGTGCGCGGCGACTGCGAGGTGCTTACGCCCTTCATGGACAGCCGCAGAAAGGTGGAAAAGGGCCTCTTTTTCTGCATTTCCGGCGCGCGCTTTGACGCCCATGAGTTTGCCGCACAGGCGGTCGGTAACGGCGCGAGCGCGCTGGTGGTGGAGCGCTTTTTGCCCATCGACGTGCCGCAGGTGCTGGTTGCATCCACCCGCAAGGCCTTTGGTCCCATGAGCGCCGCGCTGTGCGGTCATCCGGCGAAAAAGATGAAGATGATCGGTATCACCGGCACCAAGGGCAAGACTACCACCAGCTACCTGCTCAAATCCATTCTGGAGAGCGCGGGCATGAAGGTGGGTCTGATCGGCACCACGGGCAATATGATCGGCAGCACGTTTATCCACGGCAATATGACCACGCCCGAGGCTGACGAGCTGCAGCGTCTTTTGCAGCACATGGCCGCGGAATGCGTGGGCGCCGTGGTGATGGAGGTTTCGGCGCATGCCACCGCCATGCACCGCATTGACGGCATCACCTATGACGTTGGCTGCTACACCAATCTGTCGCAGGATCATCTGGATTATTTTGAGACGATGGAAAAGTATTTTGAGGCGAAGAAGGTGTTTTTCACCCCGGAATACGTAAAAGCCGCCGTGCTCAATGTGGATGACGAAACGACGGAGAAGATCATCGCGGATGCGGTTATTCCCTGCACGCGCTTTGGTATCTGCACCAATGCCGATATCTTTGCCCGCGAGATTGAAATCAGCGAGAACGGCGTATCCTTCCGCATGCGCACCAAGGACAAGCAGGAGAAGGATATTCGCCTGAAGCTGACGGGCATTTTCAATGTGTATAATGCTTTGACGGCGGCGAGCGCAGCGCTGGAGATCGGCGTCAGCCCCGATGACGTGGTGCGCGGCCTTGAAAATGTGCGCGCCGTGCCCGGCCGCGCCGAAATGCTGGATACCGATACGCCCTACAAGGTGCTGCTGGATTATTCGCACTCTCCGGACGCGCTGGAGAATATCCTCAAGGCGGCGCGCGACTTTACCCGCGGCCGCGTGATTGTGCTCTTTGGCTGCGGCGGCGACCGTGACC
>JAZQXQ010000027.1:0-5022 GCA_045632965.1 Clostridia bacterium | reverse complement strand
CCGACGGCTTGTGGAATGAGGATACGGGCATTTTCGCCGTCGGCGAAGGCATTGACCTGACCCAATACGCAGAAATCCCCTTTGAGGATCCCACGCCCGTCTATCGCCTGCAGAAGGAAGCGGGCGTGCGCGTGGACGCCTACGCCGAAATGTTTGACAACGACACGGGCGAAACGGTCTTCAGCCAGGGCGTGGAATTCGGCTTGATCGGCCAGTTCTCTCTCGATATGCCGCAAAAATCGCTCAAGGTCATCGCCAAAGCCCGCTACGGCAGCAAGTATATCAACGCCAAGCTCTTTGACGACCGCGAGTTCACCCAGTACCGTTCCTTCGTGCTGCGCAACAGCGGCAATGACTGCTCGCGCTCGCGCATGGCGGACGGCGTGCAGTCCCGACTGGTGGACAAGATCGATACCACCGTCATCCATCAGGCATGGCGGCCCGTCATCGTCTACATTAACGGCCGCTACTACGGGCATTACAATCTGCGCGAGCGCGTGGGCGAATACTTCGTCGCCCAGCACGAGGGGCTGAGCCTGGAGGCAGCCGAAACCATCGACGTGCTCGAGGGCAGCGGCACGGCCTCCAGCCAGGTCAACAACGGCTCCAACGCCGAGTGGAAGGAATTCTTAAAGACTGTCAAGACCCTTGACGTCGCCAACGATCCCGAGGCTCTGCAGTACATTCTCGACCGCGTGGACGTGGACAATTACTTTGACTACGTGATCTTTGAAGTGTACTTCGCCAATACCGACTCGGGCAACATCCGCTTCTACAAGGTGCCCGGCGGCAAGTGGAAGTGGATCCTGTACGACATGGACTACGGCCTGTTCAACTCCGCTGCCAACGGCATCCGCAACTACCTGAATCCCTCGGGCCACGGCGCGACGGACGACGTGGATAACACGCTCATCCGCAAGCTTCTGGAAAATGATGAGATGTTTGATAAGTTCATGACACGCTTTGGCGAAATCTTCAACATCCTCACCACCGATGTGATGATTGCTGAGATTAACGCCTGCTACGACATTCTGGAGCCCGAGATGGACATGCACTTTGCCCGCTGGGCGGAGAGCAACCTGAAAAACATCGAATTTGACCAGCCGCACTCCAAGGACGGCGCGCTGCGCTACTGGAATCAGCGCGTGGAGTATATCCGCAACGTTGCCCGCAAGCGCCCGGCCTACTGCTGGCGCCAGCTGGCGGAATGGTTCAAGCTGACCGATCAGGAAATGGAAGCCTATTTCGGCCCCATCCCGATCATTCCCGAAAACGCCACCTGGAACAACGAAAAGCATAAAAACCAGGAAATGACCTATATCTACGGCAGCAACTGGAAAAAGCTGTACGAATAACGATCCCTTGCACAATCCCGCCGCGGATTGTATAATACACATTGTACCTACACTTGAACGGAGGAACGCACATGAATTTCTTTCCCGCTCTTCTGACAAACCTCGATAAGCAGGACATCATCGCCAGCGATTTCTGGGCTTCGCAGTTTTCTTCCTTCACGCCCGTGAACGTGGCGCTGGTATTGATCCTGGCCGTGATCACCGGTCTGATCATCTCTTTCGTATATAAGGTCACCTACCGCGGCGTGCTCTACAGCCCGCAGTTCTCCATGGTGCTGATCATGCTCACGCTGGTCACCGCGCCCGTCGTTATGGCCATCGGCAGCAACGTGGCGCTGTCCATGGGCATGGTAGGCGCGCTGTCCATCGTGCGCTTCCGTACCGCCATCAAAGAGCCGCTGGATACCTGCTACATGTTCTGGGCTATCACCATGGGCATTCTCCTTGGCGCGCAGCAGTATGTGATCGCGCTGGTGGTCGTTGTTGGCATCGGCATCATCCTCATCCTCATGAGCTACATGCGCTTCCGCCATCCCAACGCCTATCTGATGGTGATTCATTACCAGCTGAGCGACAATGAGCGTGAAAACGTAGAATCCAACGTCGAGGCCGTGCTGCGCTCCTCCTCGCATAAGTACCGCGTCCGCTCCAAGACCGTCACCCGCGGCGGCGCCGAGCTGACCGTCGAAGTGCGTCTGGGCAGCGATACCAAGATCGTCGGCCGTATGCTGAGCGTCAACGGCGTGCAGGATGCCACCCTCGTCGCCTGCCAGAATGAAACGGGTGCCTGATCATGGCTGTGCCGCTTCGACATGAGCTGAAGTTTTTCATCACCGATATCCAGTATCACGTTTTGTCCTCCATGCTCAAAAACGTGCTGCATCCCGATCCCAACGGCGATGAAAACAATCAGTATCACATCCGCTCGCTGTATTTTGATACGGCCTTTGACGACGCGCTGAACGATAAAATCAGCGGCGTGGCCAACCGTAACAAGTACCGCATCCGCATTTATAACTTCAGCGACAAGATGATTCGCCTGGAGTGCAAGAGCAAGTTCCGCGATCTGATCTCCAAGCGCTCGGTGCGCATCACCCGCGATCTGGCCGAGCAATTGATCTCCGCCGATCCCACGGGCCTTGAAAGCACGGCCTCCGGCCTTGTCAGCGATGTATACCGCGAAATGCGCACCAATCTTTTGCATCCCGTGGTGATCGTCGACTACCTGCGCGAGGCGTATCTGCACCCCGTGGAGGATGTGCGCATCACCTTTGACCGCCAGCTGCGCACAGGCATGAACAGCATCGATATGTTCAACCCCAACGTGCCCACCGTGCCGCCCTTTGACAACGAGGAAATCATCCTTGAGGTCAAGTACAACCGCGAGCTGCCGGTGTATATCAGCCACATTCTCGCGTATGCTTTGCGCGACGGCGCCGTGCAGAGCGCTATCAGCAAGTATGTGCACTGCAGGCGGTTTGAGTTTAAGGATTTTTAAGGGGAGAGGAAAGAGACGTTACTTTCTTGGAGCCCAAGAAAGTAACAAAGAAGGCAGCGTTTGTTTGGAAGTTGGCCGTTTCCTTTGTCGCGGCAATTATTTGAAACAGGTGAGGAAGATCACGGATGCGAGCAAGCTCGCCCCGATGACTTCTTTCACCTTTTTCAGTTTGCTACGCAAACCCGGCTGGCTTCGCCATCCGGACTGCCGCTCGGGTACGCATCGCGCTTGTTCACGCACATTCCCCCGCGGGCATTTCCGCACAGCAGGCCGATTGTGCCCGCGCAATCGCATTCGCGAAGCGGATAGAAAAAGAGAGAGAAGATCAGCGGATCGAGTTTGCTCGAATCCCTGGGATTCTCTCTCTTTTTCGTATAGCCTGCGCCAAACTTTTACGCAAACAGCACAGGCTTTCGGGAGAGCTCGAGAGGGGCTTTGGCCTTCCAAAGCCGCCTCTCGATCGTCCCCTCGTCTTTTTTACTTAACGCCAGCGTACTTGTCGCGGGCAATATAGTGCGTGTGCAGCAGGTGATGCGAACGCTCGCCGCCGATCTCGCCGAGGTAATCGGCGTACAGCGCCTTGATTTCCTCGTTCTCCTGGCTCTTGCGGTGGGTCTTGCCAGCGTCCTCAGTATACAGCGCCTTGGCGCGTTCAGCGGAAATATTCACGCTGGCACGCACGTCAGCCTTCACGATGGGCTGGCCGCCGCCGGTGACGCAGCCGCCGGGGCAGCACATGATCTCGATGAAATCATAGTGCTTTTCGCCGGCGCGGATGCTGTCAAGCACCTTCTGCGCGTTGGCAGTGCCGTGCGCCACGGCGATATTGAGCGTCAGGCCGCCCAGATCGATGGACGCTTCCTTGACGTTCTCCAGGCCGCGGACGGCTTCGAATTCCACCTTGTCCAGTTCCTTGCCGGTGATGGCTTCGTAGGCATAGCGCAGAGCCGCTTCCATCACGCCGCCAGTCGCGCCAAAGATGACGCCGGCGCCCGTGGATTCGCCCAGCACCTTGTCAAAGTCCTCATCGGGCAGGTTGGCAAAGTCAATACCGGCGGAGCGGATCATCTTGGCCAGCTCGCGGGTGGTGATGACTTCGTCAACATCCTGCATGCCGTCGTGGCCCAGTTCGGGACGCAGCGCCTCAAACTTCTTGGCCGTGCAGGGCATGACGGAAACAACGCTCATCTCCTTGGGATCGATGCCGGTCTTTTCAGCATAGTAGCTCTTGACCATGGCGCCCAGCATTTCGTGGGGGCTCTTGCAGGAAGAGAGGTTGGGGATGAAATCGCTGTTGTAGGTCTCGCAGTACTTGACCCAGCCGGGGGAGCAGGAGGTGATCATGGGCAGCACGCCCTTGTTCTGGATGCGCTGAACCAGCTCGGTCGCCTCTTCCAGGATGGTCAGGTCGGCAGCCCAGTCGGTATCGAATACCTTTTCAAAGCCCAGACGGCGGAGAGCCGCGACCATCTTGCCGGTGACGGGGGTGCCGACGGGCATACCGAACTCCTCACCCAGGGCGGCGCGAACAGCGGGGGCAGTCTGGACCACCACGTGCTTGCCGGCCTTAAAGGCCTCGTCCACCCTGGTGATCTCGGACTTCTCCATCAGCGCGCCGGTGGGGCAGACACTGACACACTGGCCGCACTGGATGCAGGGGCTGTTCCGGAAGGAACGGTTCTCGGCGGGGGCCACGATGGTGCTGAAGCCCCGGTTCTCAAAGCCCAGGATGCCCATGCCGTGGGCGTTCTGGCACCGGGCCACACAACGGCCGCAGAGGATGCACTTGGAGGTATCCCGGACAATAGCGGGGGTCAGCTCATCCACGGTGACCGGGGTCTTGGTGCCCTGGTAGCGGCCCTCCCGGGCACTGGTAACGGAAGCCACATGGAGCAGCTCGCACTTGCCGTTCTTGTCGCACTGCTGGCAGTTGATATTGTGGTTACTCAGCAGCAGCTCAACGGAAGCCCGGCGGGCTTCCACAGCCTTGGGGCTGGAAATGGTGATCTCCATACCCTCGTTGACGGGGTAGACACAGGACGCCACCAGGCCTCTTGCGCCCTTCACTTCCACCAGGCAGACACGGCAGGAACCGTTGCTGCACTCGCCGTGATCAAAAGCACACAGAGAAGGGATCTCGTAGCCGCAAGCCTTGGCAGCTTCCAGAAT
>JAZQXQ010000026.1:0-3153 GCA_045632965.1 Clostridia bacterium | reverse complement strand
TATACTGATGCTGCAAAGCTGCGCCGACCGGTATCACCTGAGCATTCAAAGCATGCAGCTTTTCTTCTTCCTTACGCTTTATACGGCGCTGCGCGCCTGCGGGGAGAAAAAGCGCAGATCGCGCACGATGTGGTTTGTGCTCAGCGGCATTTGTACGGTGCTGTTGGTATGGTCGCGTGCGACGGGCGCGCTGGCGGGCGCGGCGTTTGTGGCGCCGATGTTCGTTTATGTGGCCTTGAACAAGAAGGAAAAGCCCTTTGACCGTCTGCGGGACGCGGCTTCCTTCCTGATTCCGGTGAGCCTCGGCGCGGTGGTGATCATGCTGTATAACATGGCGCGCTTTGATTCGCCCTTTGAGTTCGGGCAAAAGTATCAGCTGACGACGGAGAATATCGCGTACAATACGCTCAATCTGCGCGGTATCCTGCAGGCGATTTACTACTTCTTCATCGACGGGCTGCAGCTTGTGCCGGAATTCCCCTATCTGACGGTGGCGGATAATTTTGTCAACCGCACGGGCAATTTCTTCTATGGCGTGTGCAACGCGGGCGCGTTCACCATGCCGCTGACACTTGGTATTTTCCTTATGCCGCTGGTGCGTGAAAAGAAAGTGCGCGGCAAGATTTTCTGCTATGTGACAAGCGTGTTGATGACGGTGGTCATTGCGGTGTCCGGCTTCTTTGTGGCGGGCGTGGCGCAGCGGTATGTGTGCGATATTCTGCCGGTGCTTTGCCTTGTGGGCGCGCTGTGCGCGCTGGATGTGACGGCGGCGGAGATCGAAGAAAAACGCGGCGTGATGCAAAGCTTTGTGTCGCTTGCCTGCGCGGCGACGATCGTGGTGGGTCTGGCCATGACGTTCAGCAACTATCGCTGCTTCATCAGCCAGTATTCGCCCGATAAATACCTGACGCTGTTCAATCTCTTTACGCTTCTTTAATGACGAAAGGACAGGATATACGATGGATAAAATCGCCGTATTGATTCCCTGCTATAACGAGGCAGCCACCATTGAGAAGGTGGTGCGCGATTTTAAAGCGGCGCTGCCCGAGGCCGTGGTGTATGTGTATGACAACAATTCCACCGACGGCACGGCGGAGATTGCGCGCGCTGCCGGCGCGGTGGTGCGGCATGAATCGCGTCAGGGTAAGGGCAATGTCATCCGCGCGATGTTCCGTGATATCGATGCGCAGTGCTATCTGATGGCGGACGGCGACGACACCTATCCCGCCGATCATGCGCGGGATATGGTGAACATGGTGCTTGAAGAAAATGCGGACATGGTGGTGGGCGATCGTCTCAGCTCCACCTATTTTACCGAGAACAAGCGCCCCTTCCACAATACCGGCAATACCACCGTGCGCAAATTGGTCAATCTCTTTTTCAAGGGCGATATCAAGGATATCATGACGGGCTACCGCGCTTTTTCGCCGGCCTTTGTCAAATCCTTCCCTGTGCTGTCGCGCGGGTTTGAAATCGAGACGGAAATGAGCATCCACGCGCTCGACCATAACCTGTGCCTCAAATCCCTGCCCATCCAGTACCGCGATCGTCCGGAGGGAAGCGAGAGCAAGCTCAATACCGTCAGCGATGGCATTAAGGTGCTGCGCACCATTTTCCGCCTGCTGCGCTATTATAAGCCGCTGCCCTTCTTCGGGCTGATTGCCGCAGCGCTGTTCATCCTGGGCGCGGTGATGCTGCTGCCGGTGTTCCTTGAATACTTTGCTACCGGGCTTGTGCCGCGCTTCCCCACGCTGTTCTTTGGCTGCTTTTTGATGCTTTTTGCCTTCTGCGCGTTCATTTGCGGGCTGATTCTCGATACCCAGGCCATGCACCACAAGCAGGATGCGGAGATAAGGCGCAATATGATTGCCCTGATGCTCAGGAACGAAAAAGAATAAGGCAATTTACGTGAAAAAACAAATAAAAAAGGCTGCGGACGGCTTGACTGTCCGCAGCTTTTGTAATATACCTAAAGAGGAGGTGGAAGAAGATGGAAAAGAAACTGTTTGCGCAGGCCATAGCAAAATTTTCGCTGGGCGTGATCCTTGTGGGCGCGCTGATTTTTATTCCTGCGGGCACGCTGCATTACGCGCAGGGCTGGCTGCTGATGGGGATTTTGTTTGTGCCGATGTTCATGGCAGGCCTTGTGATGATGAAGAAAAATCCCGCGCTTTTGCAAAAGCGCCTGAGCGCCAAGGAAAAGGAAAAGACGCAGAGCGTGGTGGTGAAATGCAGCGGGCTGATGTTTATCCTGGGCTTTGTCTGCGCGGGGCTGGATTTCCGCTTTCAGTGGCTGCCGCTGCCCATGGGGCTGAGCATCGCTGCGGCTGTATTGTTTTTGCTGGCGTATCTGATGTACGCCGAGGTGCTGCGCGAGAATACCTATCTTTCCCGCACGATTGAAGTACAGGAAAATCAGCGCGTGGTGGATACAGGGCTGTACGGCATTGTGCGTCATCCCATGTACAGCGCGACGGTAGTGTTGTTCCTTTCCATGCCGCTGGTGCTGGGTTCGCTGATTGCCTTGGTGATTTTTCTTTTGTATCCCGTGCTGATTGCGGCGCGCATCCGTAATGAGGAAACGGTGCTGGAAAGGGATTTGACGGGCTATTGCGAATACAAGCAAAGGGTGAAATACAGATTGATCCCGTTTGTGTGGTAACGAAAAAAGCAGGCTGTGTACCTGCTTCATGTTCTCAAAAAACTCAAAACCAACTCAGCGGGATGCAATGAAGGGCGGCAGGCCCTTCATTTTTAATCCGCAGGGGTGGCTTTGCCGCCCCGAGGAGCAGTTGAAATACTGCTTCCTATATCATTTTCCGGCCGTGAGGCATTGCCGAACAGGAAAATGATGCCTCGCATGAAAGTCTGCTTTAGCTGACTTTCATGCGAAGTTTATTTTATTTCCGCTTCGCCGGAGGATAAATGCGCCGGTGCGGCGTGCGATTGCGTGTAGGAATCAAACTGACTGGTGAGGTAAATGATATGGACGACGGCGATGATGACGCTTTGCAATATCTTTCGCTGTTCTGTGTCGGTGGTGCCGATATCTTCAATTTCATCTGACAGGCCGAAGGTGTAATTGAGCATGTTTTCAAGCTCGGCGCAGAAATAATCATATGCTACGTCGCGGGTATAGGAGCTTTCCTGCAT
>JAZQXQ010000025.1:0-2619 GCA_045632965.1 Clostridia bacterium | reverse complement strand
GATTCTGTCTGCGGACATTGTGGGCGAGGACCATTATCAGACTGCCCGTGACGTACAGCAGATGCTCCAGCGCTACAAAGAATTGCAGGACATCATCGCCATCATGGGTATGGATGAACTGAGCGACGAGGACAAGCTGATTGTAGCCCGTGCCCGCAAGGTGCAGCGTTTCCTCAGCCAGCCTTTCTCCGTTGCCGAGCAGTTCACCGGCATGGAGGGCAAGTATGTGCCTCTCAAGGAGACCATCCGCGGCTTCAAGGAGATCATCGAAGGCAAGCATGATGATCTGCCCGAAAGCGCGTTCCTGTTCGTCGGCACCATCGACGAAGCTGTGGCCAAGGCCAAAAAGGGTGAGTAAGCATGGCAACGTTTCATTTGCAGATTGTCACGCCTGACCGCATGGCGTATGACGCTCAGGCTGAGCGCATCATTGTGCGTACTGTCACCGGCGACGTTTGCATTCTCAGCCGCCACATTGATTATGTGACTCCGCTGGGCATCGGCGAAGCGCGCGTGACGGATGAAAACGGCAATGTGCGCCGCGCGGCCTGCGCCGGCGGCATGCTCAGCGTGCATAACAACACTGTGCGCGTGATGGCCACCACCTTTGAATGGGAAGATGAAATTGATCTTGACCGTGCGCAGACGGCGCAGGAGAAAGCGCAGCAGCGCCTTGCGCAGCTGAACCGCGATGATGCGAACTACGCCGTGCAGGAAGCAAAGCTCAAGCGCGCGCTCAACCGCATTCAGGTGAAAGGATAATGAAGGACCGGCAGTTGCATAAGCTGCCGGTTTTTTCAATGGATTGAGAAATATGAACCTTACTGCATTGGAAAGAAACGTCATCGAAGTGATGGAGGAGCAGCAGGCGAAGCTGGGCTTTGACGGAAATGCCGTTTATTTGTTCTATCCGCTGTCTTCTTTGGCTTCCCTGCTCGGTGTAAGCGCGGAAGAAGAAACGATTCTGCAGGCTTTAAATGCCTTTTGTGCGGATGTACACAGCCGTCTGGGACAGGTGGAATATGCGCTGCGCGACGAGCGCGTGAGCCTTGTCATCTCCAAAGAGGGCGGCGAATATGTAAGGCGCGGCCTTGATGAAAACAAATTCATCGTGCAGCTGATCCGGCTGGTGTCATCGCATCATGCATCGGCAGAGGATGTGATTGCGCTGTTTCGCGCATACGATGAAAACGTGCACATTGAAAAAATGCCGGCGAATGAGGAATTTGATTATCTTGTGTATTTTCCCTCGGGCGAGCCGGATGGCTTTTATTACTGCCTGAAGGAAGATATGGGACATGTCACCTACCATCGCTTTACCAAAACAGATTATGAGGACTTTGGATTCTGAAGAAAACCAAAGATGACATTGTATTCAAAGGAAAGCTGTGATACAATATAAATAACGGAGCGTGTGCCGCATGCTCCGTTGTCTTTTTTGTGATGGAGGGAAAAGGATGATCTGCATGCTGTGTCCGCGCATGTGCAAGGCTGAGCGCATCGGTGAAAAGGGCAATGGCTACTGCGATATGGGCGAAACGGCCGTGGTGTCGCGCATTGCGCCGCACATGTGGGAAGAGCCCTGTCTGTCCGGCACCAAAGGCTGCGGCACGGTATTTTTCGGCGGCTGCGCGCTTGGCTGCGTGTATTGCCAGAATCATGACATCAGCCACGAAAAACAGGGCAAACTGATGACGGATGAGGAACTGGCAGAGCGTATCGCTGCGCTTGAAAAGACGGGCGTGCACAATATCTCATTTGTGACGGGCACGCATTTTGTGCCCAATGTGCTGCGCGCCATGCAAATTCATCGCCCCAAGGTGCCTGTTGTGTGGAATACCGGCGGCTACGAAAAGGTGGAGACGATCAAAGCGCTTGAAGGCACGGTGGATATTTACCTGCCGGATTTAAAGCATGTGTCGCCGCGCCTTGGCAAGGTGCTTTGCAACGCGCCGGATTATTTTGATTATGCAACGAAAGCTATCCTTGAAATGCAGCGGCAGACGGGCGAGCCTCAATACGACGAAAACGGGCTGATGAAGCGCGGGACGATTGTGCGGCATCTGGTGCTGCCGGGCTGCACGGGGGACAGCATGAAGGTGCTTGACTGGATCGCGGAAAATATGCTGCCCAAAACGCCTGTCAGCATCATGCGCCAGTATACGCCCATGCCGTTTTGCACGGTGCGAGGTCTTGACCGCCGCGTGACGGATGAAGAATACGAGCGCGTGGTCAGTCATGCGCTGGATCTGCACCTCAACGCGCTGACCCAGGAAAAGGAAGCGGCGCAGGACAGCTATATTCCCGATTTTGACTTAAAATAAGTAAGGAATTTTTTCGCGCCCCTTGGAAGCGGGCGAAAATTGTGGTATAATAACAGAGTTTGGTGCTATTTTACGGAAGCGTTAAGGGAGGCATATTGGCTATGAAGATCGGCTATGACCACGATCTGTATACCCGCACGCAATCGGAACATATCCGCGAGAGAATCAATCATTTTGGCGGCAAGCTGTATCTGGAGCTTGGCGGCAAACTGTTTGACGATAATCATGCTTCACGTGTGCTGCCCGGCTTCCGTCCGGACAGCAAAATTTCGATGCTGCTGACGATGAAGGAGCA
>JAZQXQ010000024.1:0-6780 GCA_045632965.1 Clostridia bacterium | reverse complement strand
GTCCAAGAAGACCTACAACCAGTACATCGTCTGTCCCGCTTACAACACCGCCGCTCAGACCGCTGCTGTTGTTGACTACTGCGATTCCAAGCTGGATAAGGATCTGTTCCTGCGCCTGACCATCGGTACCGAAGGCGAGACCTTCTACATGAAGGACGGCGGCTACTATCCCATTCTGCCCATCTTCAACGATGAAATGAACCTGGCTGACAAGTTCCTGTCCGGTACCCGCGAAGCTGACTACGCCGAATACTGGCTGGCCCGCACCCGCAAGACCGCCGCTCAGGGCCGTATGTTCGGCATGATCAACTACAACATCGAGCAGACCGGTATCATGGATCCCATCCACATGATCCCCTCCATCGACACCGTTGAAGAGAACCTGGCCACCGCCCGCAACGCCGTTGTGGAAAGCCTGATCCTGACCCTGTTTGATTCCACCAAGGAATTCAACCTGGAAGAAGTTCAGAAGCTGTGGAACTCCAAGAAGGGCGAGAAGATCGAAGAAGCCGTCAACGAGTGGTACGCCACTTGGGAATACAAGGACACCTACAACAACGTAAAGCCCCTGTAATCCGTAGCAAAGATACATAACAATGGAAAATGGTGCCCTCACACTCCCCGGAGTGGGAGGGCACCATTATGAAGAGGTGAACGGCTTGAAGCGCGATGCAATTGCGAAGAAGGAATTCAGATACAATCTGAAAAAGCATGCCCCGCTGTATTTCTTCTTTATCCCGTCTATTCTTTTTGTGCTGATTTTCAAATACGTGCCGATGGCGGGCTTGGTCATGGCATTCAAGGAAAATCCCAGAATGCTGGCCGCTGCTACCCCTGTGCAGGCCATTCTCAAGGCCGATTGGGTAGGTCTGGAAAACTTCCAGGAAATGTTCTCGAATCCCGAAATCATGCAGGCGATGAGAAACACGATCATCATCAGCATTCAGAAACTCGTGTTCGTTTTCCCCATTCCGATTGCGCTGGCGATTCTGATCAGCGAGCTGCGTAAGGGCGCTGTCAGAAAGACGCTGGAAATTACGATGTATGTTCCCCACTTCCTTTCGTGGGTTACCGTTGGCGGTATTTTCGGTGCGATCCTGAGCGAAAACACCGGTCTGGTCAACAATATTCTTGAAATGCTGGGCTTTAGCAGAACGGCTTTTATCAGTAACAAGGATACTGTCCGCGGCGTGCTGGTGACCTCGCACGCGTGGAAGAATATCGGTTACAGCTCCATCGTGTACATGTCTGCCATTCTGGCGCTGGACAACAACCAGTTTGAAGCCGCCCGCATTGACGGCGCGACCAAGTGGCAGCAGATCCTGTATGTGACGCTGCCCGGCATTCTGCCCACCATCGCGGTTATGTTTGTTATGCGCGTGGGCAGCCTGATGGACGCCGGCTTTGAGCAGATTTATGTCATGTACTCCGCTTACACCAAGGAGACCATCGACATTCTGGGCACCTATACGTATCGCCTGATCCGTGACGCCGGTCTGCGTCCGCAGTACGCGCTGTCTACGGCTGTGGGCTTCTTTAACGGCGTGATCGCGATGATCCTGGTGCTCAGCAGCAACTATCTGTCCAAAAAGTTCCTGAAGAACGGTCTGTGGTAAGAGGTGAGAGGATGAAAGTAAATACGGTTTCGAAGCCCAGGACCCGGGAAGAAAAGGTCTTTGGCTGGAAAAGAAGACTGATGCTGCTTTCGCTGCTGACGTCGCTGGTATTCCTGTTCCTCGAAGCGGTGGATCGTGCGAACACTGTCAAGTATCACGCTGCGTTTGACGTGATCTTCTTTGCCCTGTGGGCCGTGCTGGAAATCGATGCGGTGATGCATCTTTTGTCCGCCGTGAAGAAAGAAGGCTTCAACCAGTACTTCAAGTTCAACAAGGCTGAATTGCTCTACATCGTGCTTTCTCCCATCGCGCAGGTTGTGTCGCTTGTCAGCCCCGCGCTCAAGGCGCTGCGCTGGGTGATCGTCTTCAAGATGCCCAGCGTTCTGCGCAAGTACAATGACGAGAACGTGTTCCAGGTGATTGCCAAGGGCGTCGCCCTGCTGCTGATTGCCTTCTTCCTGGTGCCCATGTGCAATGTTCTGGCGATGGCGCTTTCCGCGCCCGGTCAGATCATCAACGTTCTGCCCAAGAATATGGACATGTTCTCCATGAAGTACGCGCTGGCGGACAAGATGTTCCTGCGCTCTTTCGGTTCTTCTCTGTTCATTGTACTGGTGGGTACCAGTATTTTCGTGGTGATCACCACGCTGGCGGCCTATCCGCTGTCCAAGCCCGACATCCCCGGCAGAAAGTGGTTCATGATCTTCTACATGGTGACCATGTTCTTCAACGGCGGCATGGCGACCGACATCGTGCTGGTAGACTCTCTGGGATTGATGAACACCATCTGGGCGCTCATCCTGCCCAATGTCATCTCCGTTTACTACATGTTCCTCATCAAGAGCTACTACGAAGGCCTGCCTGCGGAACTGGAAGAGGCGGCGAAGATTGACGGCGCGAGCAGCATCGGTATCTTTATCCGCATCATCGTGCCCCTGTCCAAGCCCATCATCGCCACCACGGCGTCCTTCGTTGTGGTTAACCTGTGGAACAACTACATGTCTTCCGTCATGTACATCACCTCCAACAAGGTGATTTACCCCGTGCAGATGTACATCCGTAACTTCCTGGCCATGGACCCGATGGATATCGCGCTTGATAATCCCAAGCTGCTTTCCTACTGGGATAACATCGAAATGGCCTATCTGTTCCTGGCGATTCTGCCCATCATCTGCGCGTACCCGATCCTGTTCAAGTTCTTCAAGGGCGGCGCTACGGCCGGTGCCGTGAAGGGTTAAGAAAGGAAAGAGCGACATGAAATTTGATGTTGCAGTGATCGGCGGAAGCCTGGGCGGTGTTCAGGCAGCCCTGAGCGCAGCCAAAGAAAACAAAAAAGTTTATCTGTGCGAACAGTGCGACTGGGTCGGCGGTCAGTTGACCAGCCAGGGCGTTCCGCCGGATGAAAACAGATGGATTGAGGAGCAGGGCGGCACGGCAAGCTATCATGCTTTCCGCGAGGCTGTGCGCGATTATTATCGCTCGCTGCCCGAAATCCACCCCGAAGCCAAGGCGACAAAAAATCTTAACCCCGGCAATGCATGGGTATCGCGCATTGCGCACGAGCCCAAGGTAGCGGTGAAGATCCTTTGCGACATGCTCGCCCCCTTCGTTGAAAACGGCAGCATCGTGCTGGAATACGACACGGTGGCCGTTGACAGCACGGTGGAAAACGACGTGATCAAGACCGTCACGGTCAAGAACCTCAAAACTAAGGAAGAAAAGGTCATTGAGGCCGAATACTTCCTCGACGCCACCGACTGCGGCGATTTGTTGCCCATCGTGGGCGCGGAATTCCGCACGGGCGCCGAAAGCCGCGAAATGACCGGCGAGCCCGAGGCTGCCGACGTGGCCGATCCAGCCGATATGCAGGCCATCACCTGGGTGGCGGCGCTGGAGCTTCTGCCCGAGGACAGCGATTACGTGCCCGAAAAGCCCGAGATGTATGATTACTATGCATCGCTTGACGTGCCGCACTGCGGCTGCAAGCTGCTGAGCTGGTACACCAACAAGCTGCAGGGCGAAGGCGTAAGACTCTTGGGCATGTATGACGGCGAAGGCAATGATCCCGCCAGCAAGGGCTTGTGGAACTACCGCCGCATCATCGATACGCCCAACTTCACCGACGGCCGCAACGAAGTGACGCTGCTCAACTGGCCGCAGAATGACTACTGGCTGGGCAATATCTTTGATGATGAAAACGCGGAAGAGCACCTCAAACGCGCTCGCGATCTGACGCGCTGCGCCGTGTACTGGCTGCAGACCGAGGCGCTGCATCCCGACGGCAAGAAGGGCCACAAGGTTCGTCTGCGTCCCGATATCATGGATACGGAGGACGGTCTGGCCAAGATGCCCTACATCCGCGAATCCCGCAGAATCATCGCAAAGCGCCTGATCTGCGAGCAGGAGATCGTGCGTGATTTTACGGATAAGCCCCTCAAGGTGGAGGACAGCGTGGGCGTAGGCCATTACTCGATGGACCTGCACATGACCACCAAATCGCATAACCACTTTATGCGCAAGACCTGGCCCTTTGAAATCCCGCTGTCTGCGATGATTCCTGTGCGCGTCAAGAATCTGATTCCCGCCTGCAAGAACATCGGCTGCACGCACCTGACCGGCGGCTGCTATCGCCTGCATCCCATTGAGTGGAACATCGGCGAAGTGGCGGGCTACATTGCCTCTTACTGCATGGACAATCATCTGTCTATGGAAGAGCTGCTTGAAAACGTCAAGCCTTTCCAGCGGTTCCTTGAAAACAAGGGCATTCAGCTGCACTGGGATTTTTCCACGATGGAGCTTGACGCTACCCCCAATACCCAAACTGCGGGACAATTCAAAGTCGCGCACGAGTGATAAATACGAAGGGAGACATAATGATGTTTAATTTCCCCGTTGGCGCTATGCTGGAATCCTTCAAGCTTCCTTTCAGGGAAGCCGTGGAAAGAGCCGCCGCCGTTGGCGCGCAGGGCCTGCAGATTTACATGTCCAAGCCCACCGTCACCTACTATGAAGACCTGAACGAGAAGAAGATCAAGGAACTGCTGGACATGATCAAGTCCAACGGCCTGGTCGTCCCCGCCATCTGCGGCGATTTCAAATTGGGCTTTGGCAATCCCGAAACCAATCCCATGCAGATCGAGCGCTCCAAGCGCGTGCTGGATCTGGCCAAGTATTTTGAAACCAACATCGTCACCACCCACATCGGCACCGTGCCCGAGGACAAGAATGATCCCACCTACAAGATCATGCAGGACGCCTGCGGCACGCTGGGCGAATACGCCGACAGCATCGGCTCTTCCTTCGCCATCGAGACCGGCCCCGAAACGGCGCTGGTGCTGCGTGAGTTCCTTGATTCTCTGCCCTCCAAGAAGGGCATGGCCGTCAATATGGACCCCGCCAATCTGGTGATGGTTATGAACGATGATCCCGTGCAGGCTGTGTACACCCTCAAGGATTACATCGTGCACACCCACGCCAAGGACGGCGTGCACTTTGATGATCCCACGATGGAAAAGCCCTTCAAGGAAATGCCGCTGGGCCAGGGCTCCGTGGACTTCCCCAAGTACCTCAAGGCGCTGGAAGACATCGGCTACAAGGGCTTCCTGACGATCGAGCGCGAAGTGGGCGGCAACCCTGCTGCTGACATTGCTGAAGCTGTGAAATTCCTCAACAAGGTAAAGAAGGAGTATTGATTATGAGCAAGGTTAAGATTGCTATCATTGGCTGCGGTGCCATCGCCAACCGTCATCACATTCCCTGCTATCTGGTTAACAACGACGTGGAAATCAAGTATTTCTGTGATATCATTCCCGAGCGCGCCGAGAAGGCCGTTGCTGATTACGGCTGCGGCGCTGCCGTTGTGGATTACAAGGATGTTTTGGCCGATCCCGAGATCGAGGCCGTTGACATCTGCACCCCCAACCTTATGCACTCCAAAATCGCCATCGACGCCATGCGCGCCGGCAAGCATGTTCTGTGCGAAAAGCCCGCTGCCATCAACTACCAGGAAGCCCTGGAGATGCAGAAGGTTTGCCATGAGACCGGCAAGGTTCTCAACATCGGCGTTGTCAATCGCTTCGAAGGTTATATCAACATGATCAAGAAGTACATCCAGGAAGGCCGTCTGGGCGAAGTGTATCATGTGTATGCTTCCTTCCGCGCGCATCGTTCCATCCCCGGCATCGGCGGCGCCTTCACCACCAAGGCCATCGCCGGCGGCGGCAGCCTGATCGACTGGGGCGTGCACTACATCGACCTGATCATGTACTGCATGGGCGATCCCGAGGTGCACACCGTATCCGGCGCCACCTTCTCTAAGCTGGGCAAGGACATTGAAAAGTATGCCTACCGCGATATGTGGGCCGAGAACACTAAGGACCTCAACGGCACCTACGACGTGGATGACTCCTGCGTGGGCGTGATCCGCACCGCCGGCCCCGTTATCTCCATCAACGGCGCCTGGGCGCAGAACGTGGACAAGCGCGAAGAGTTTGTCGACTTCATGGGCACCAAGGGCGGCTGCCGTCTGCGCTTCAACGCGGACTGCACCTTCTACATTGAAGAAGACGGCAACTTCATCGAGTACATCCCCGAAGTGCATGCCAAGGATCGCTGGAACGGCGAAATCGACGAATTTGTCAAGTGCGTGCGCACGGGCGAAAAGATCCGCTCTCACATCGACTACGCCATCCTCACCTCCAAGATCATGCAGGGTATGTATGATTCCGATGCGTGCGGCCGCGAAGTAGTATTCGAATAAACTCTTCGCATGAAAGTCTGCTTTAGCTGACTTTCATGCGGACATCATTTTCCTGTTCGACTTTGTCTCACGGCCGGAAAATGATAGAGGAAGCAACCTGACGGTTGCTCCTGTCGCTGCTGCGGATTATAATCGAAGGCGCTGCGCCCTTCGATACATCCCGCTTTGGCGCGCCCTTTTTTCCTATTTCTTCATTTTCTAACACAGCGCGCGCGAATGCTATTGCTTGACAGAGTGCGCCCGCAGGCGGTATAATAAATAGGCTATGCACCCGTAGCTCAGTTGGATAGAGCGTCAGACTCCGACTCTGAAGGCCATGCGTTCGAATCGCACCGGGTGTACCACGTCGTCGCGGACTGCGCTGTGTTCGCGACGGCTTTTCTTTTGGAAAAGCCATCTCTCACG
>JAZQXQ010000023.1:0-1947 GCA_045632965.1 Clostridia bacterium | reverse complement strand
CGCCGCGCTGAAGGAAAACGGCAAGTATGTGGAGTGCAACGCGCACTTCTTCCGCCCCACGAAAAAGACGGAGAAATTCCGCTGCCAGTACGCTGAGTTCATGCGCGAGCTGCACGAAGCGGGCATTCCCGTCACCTACGGTTCGGACTCGCACAATGCATATAGCGGCGATTATGTGCTGGCCGATCAATACCTGACCGCCGCGGGATTCAAGGATGGAGACGTTGTAGAAATTCAGGATAAGGATCTGTGGTAAAAAGAAAATGATGCGTGCAAAAAAGAGCCTCGAAAGAGGCTCTTTCTTTGCAGAGTTCTTTAGAACTCAATCTTCGGTTCTTTTTCGTTGCGGCGATAGATCGAGAATTTGCGGCCGATGCACTGCACGGGCTGGGCGCCCAGCTTTTCGCACAGGATCTGGCAAGCCTCGCGGGCAGAGTGCGGCGCAGTGTCCTGCACGGTGCACTTGATCAGCTCGCGCGCCTCAATCGCATCATAGGCCTCCTTCACGGTGGCCTCGGTCACGCCCTCCTTGCCGATGTACAGTACGGGCTGAAGCGTATTGCACATGGAGCGAAGGGCGGCGCGCTGTTTTCCGGTCAGTTCCATTTTGTCTCCTTCGGGATTAGAAATTGACGACCTTGGAGAAGTCCTCGGCCTTCAGAGACGCGCCGCCGATCAGGCCGCCGTCGATTTCGGGCTGAGCCATCAGGCCGGTGGCGTTCTTGGGATTCATGCTGCCGCCGTACTGGATGCGAACCTTGTCGGCCACGCGCTTGCCGTACTTGCGGGCGATGGCGGCGCGGATAACGCCGATGGTTTCGTTGGCCTGCTCATCGGTGGCGGTCAGGCCCGTGCCGATGGCCCAGACGGGCTCGTAAGCGATAACGACCTTCTTC
The DNA here is from genome assembly GCA_045632965.1 of Clostridia bacterium. Lineage (GTDB taxonomy): Bacteria > Bacillota > Clostridia > Christensenellales > Aristaeellaceae > SFMI01. The sequence goes on along the minus strand of JAZQXQ010000023.1, from coordinate 1,051 downwards.
ACTTCGTCAGCAGTCATGCCGTTGAGAGCGGTGAGGGTCTGGTATTCCATGAGGGAATTGGTGTAGCCGCCTTCGCGCTGTTCCTTGCGCTCGCCCACGCAGATGATGGGGGTGATGCCGGCGCGGATGGCAGCCAGGGAGCGGAGGTTGACAGTCTCGTCGGTTTCGCCGAAGTACTGACGGCGCTCGCTGTGGCCGATGATGGCGTAATCAACGCCGCAGGCCTTGAGCATGGCGGCAGAAAGCTCGCCGGTGTAGGCGCCGCTTTCCTTCCAGTGCATGTTCTGCACGCCGATCTTGATCTTGCTGCCGCGGGCAGCCTGCTTGGCGGCATGCACCAGCAGAGCGGGCACGCACAGCACGACGGTGCACTTGGCGTCCTTTACGAGGGGCTTGAGGGCCTGAATCATTTCGGTAGCTTCGGCGGGGGTCTTGTTCATTTTCCAGTTGCCGGCGATAATGGGAGTACGCATTGTTAATTCTCCTTTCAGTCGCGATCAAACACGCTGCGCGTATTTGATCGGTTGCATCATTTTCCTGTGCAGCTGCGCTGCACGGCCGGAAAATGATATCGGAAGCGGTATTTCAACCGCTCCTCGCGGCGTACACGCCGCCGCTGCGGATTATTGATGAAGGGCTTCGCAGCCCTTCATACTTCCTGCCGATATAGTGATGATGCTGCAGGATAGAAGCAACCTATAGAGAGACGGATTGAAAATCCGTCTCTCTATGGATATTAATTACTTGTCGTTCAACGCAGCAACGCCGGGCAGGGTCTTGCCTTCGAGGAACTCGAGGGAAGCGCCGCCGCCGGTGGAGATGTGGCTCATCTTGTCGGCCAGACCCATCTGGGTGACAGCCGCAGCAGAGTCGCCGCCGCCGATGATGGTCACGGCGTCGGAATCAGCCATAGCCTGAGCGATGGCCAGGGTGCCCTTGGCGAAGTTGGGCATTTCGAAGCAGCCCATGGGGCCGTTCCAAACGACGGTGCGGGCCTTGCGAACTTCTTCAGCGAACAGCTCCATGGTTTCGGGGCCGATGTCCATGCCTT
>JAZQXQ010000022.1:0-2434 GCA_045632965.1 Clostridia bacterium | reverse complement strand
GGCCGCCACGCCCGTATTGCCCGCAAGGCCCAGGATCAGACTGTTGAAAACAATCATCACCACGCCCGAGGACACCTCGCCCACCAACGCCGATACCCCCAGCGGCAGCGTGCGAATAGCCTCCGTAATCTTTCCCGGCGCCGCCTTGACAGACAGCATCGTCGTCTTTTTCAGCACATGCCCCATAAGCAGCATTGCGCCCAGTATCGAAGCCATGCCCGTAGCCAGCACCGCGCCAAACATACCCATGCGCAGCGGAAACATAAACACATAATCCAGCAGAATGTTGGAAAAACTGCTCAGCAGCATCGCGCCCATCGCCAAGCCCGGCGCGCCGTCGTTGCGCACAAAGCAGTTGAGCATGTCATTCATCATAAAGCCCGGCGCAAACAGCAGAATTACCTGAATATAGATTTTCGTCATGCCAAACACCTGCTCATCTGCCTGCATCAATCGCGTGATTGCCCCCGCGCCCAGCGCACCAAGCAGCATAAGCAATATCGCTGTGCCGCCCGTAATGCGCAGCATGCGCGCAAACAGCGCCTTTGCCTGCACAAGCTTGCCTTCGCCGCGCAATACTGCGTATCTGGTCCCGCCGCCAACACCCAGCAGCAGCCCAAGGCCATGCACGAAGCTGTACACCGGAATCGCCAGATTAAGCGCCGTCAGGCCATCTGCCCCCAGCGCAACCGAAATAAAATATGTATCCACCAGAATATAGCAGCTCAGCGCCAGCATGCCCATGACATTACTCGAAGCATATTTCAGAAATTTCTTCAGCATCCGATCCTCCAGAAAAAAAGAAAAACGCCGTCCTTTCGCATCTTCTAAGGCCTAACGATGCGAAAAACAGCGTTTTTGCTTACCCGGCGGCAAGCATGAATTGATTATAAAAAAGATTTGCTTTCTTGTCAAGCATTGAGGAATTCTTCAATTTCTTCAATTGCCTGTGCTTTGGGATCGCCCTGCATATCCAGCCAGATGATGCTCTTGTCCCTTCTGAACCATGTCATCTGCCGCTTGGCAAAGCGCTTGATGGCCTTGGCCAGTTCGTCGAGCATCACTTCTTTTTCAGGGATCTCGCCCAGCAGATACTGCGCAATGTAGCGGTATTCAAGCCCCAGCCGATAAAGAAAATCCCGCGTCACACCGGCGTCAATCAAGCCCTGCACTTCCTCAAGCATGCCCTGCTGCATGCGCATTTCAAGGCGCTCGTCAATGCGTTTGCACAGCGTCTCGCGATCCCACGTTACGCCAAGGCGCAATACGTCATAGCGCGGCTGCTTGGTGTCCGTGCGCACATCGCCGTCGTGAATCTTTTCCAGCACGCGCATCACGCGGTTGCGGTTGCGGGGATCCACCTCGGTATCAGGCATCACCTTAATCAGCATGGCGTAAAGCTCTTCGGTCGAAAGCTTTTCCAATTCGCGGCGATAGTTCAGATCGGGCTCGATATTGCTCAGCACATAGCCGTCGCACACTGAATCCACATACAAGCCCGTGCCGCCCACGATAAAAGGAGTTTTGCCGCGGGCAAGAATACCGTCAATCGCCTCGTAGGACAGCCGCTGAAAATCCGCCATGGAGAAAAAATGTCCGGGCTCGCATACATCCAGCAGATGATGCCGCACACCCTGCATTTCCTCTTGCGTTACCTTGCCGCTGCCAAGATCAAGGCCCGTATACACCTGCCGCGAATCGGCCGAAATCACCTCGCCGCCAAAGTGCTTGGCCAGGGCAATGCCAAGGCCGCTTTTGCCCGAGGCATTGGTGCCCACCACGGCGATCATGCGGGGTTTGTTATCCATCAAAAAATTCCTCGCTTACACGTAATCGATGATCAGTTTGACAATCAGCGCAGCCGTCATGCACATCATCACAACGCGCACGAACTTCGCGCCCTTTTTGATTGCCAGCGCGGAGCCGATGTAGCCGCCCGCCGCCGCGCACAGCATGGCCGGCACCGCCAGCGAAAAAAGAATATTGCCGTTGATCGCATGCGAAATGAGCGCGCTGATATTGGAAGAAAGATTGACGATCTTGGAGCTGCCCGAGGCCGTCACCGTATCCATGCCGACAATCCACGTAAAGCCCATGATCAAAAGCGTGCCCGTGCCCGGGCCGCAGAAACCGTCGTAGAGACCCACCAGCAAGCCCGTCAGAAAGCACAGCGCATACTTGCCGCGCGTCATCTTCGCCTGCTCGCGCTCGGGCGCATTGCGCTTTAGGATCAGCACCAGCGCCATCACGGGAATCATGCCGAGGATCACCAGACGCATGATATGTTCCGGCGTGCGGGATAATAATTCCGCGCCGGCATACGCGCCGGGGATCGCGCCCGCCACCGCGACAAGCGCAGGCAGCAGCAGCACTTTTTTGCTGCGCAGAAATTTGATCGCCGCAATCAACGTGCCAAAGGATGCGGAGAGCTTGT
>JAZQXQ010000021.1:0-3606 GCA_045632965.1 Clostridia bacterium | reverse complement strand
TCTATACCATCGATTATGCGCTCTCGCTCTATCTGCGTGACGCCGAGGCGGTGGAAAGCCGCGTGCGCAATATCATGCGTACGGCGGCCTGCCAGATTCTTCTGCATGACCGTGTGCCGGACAGCGCGGCCGTCAACGAGGCGGTCAAGCTGACGCGCGATATCGGCATGGAGCCGCTTGCGGGTATGGTCAACGCCGTGCTGCGCCGCCTGACGGAAAACAAGGAAACAATTGAATGGCCCAAGGAAGATGAGGGCGCGAAGTACCTGTCTATCAAGTATTCTCTGCCCGAATGGCTGGCGGAAAAGCTGATGGCGGATTACGGCGAAGCGCTGGCGAAGGAAATTGTCTCCTTCCGCACGGAGAAGCATTATATTACCCTGCGTCCCACCTTTGGCCGAGAGGCGGAATTCAAAGCCGGCCTTGACCGCAAGGTGTGGGAGAAGGAAGAGGCCGTGATGCCCGGCGCTGTGCGCGTATACGGCGCGATGCAGATTGCCCGTGACAGCGAGTTTTTGAACGGCGTATTTTCCATCCAGGGCGAGGGCAGCATGGTGGCGGCCGAAGCCGTACAGGCAAAGCGTGGCATGAATATTCTGGATTGCTGCGCGGCTCCCGGCGGCAAGACGGTGTACATGGCTGAGCGCTTGGAAGGCACGGGCCGCGTGCATGCGTGGGATCTGCATGAGCACCGCACCGATCTGATCCGTGCGGCGGCGCGCCGGCTGCAGCTTGACAATGTGCGCGTGGGTGCGCGCGATGCGACCAGGCTGCGCGATGATATGATCGACATGATGGACGCCGTGCTGCTGGATGCTCCCTGCACGGGCCTTGGCGTGATGGACGATAAGCCCGACGTCAAGTATCGTCATACGCCCGAAAGCGTGGCGGAATTGCTCAAAACGCAGGAAAAGCTGCTGGATACCTGCTGCCGTTATGTGAAAAAGGGCGGCACGTTTGTGTATTCCACCTGCTCGCTGCTCAAGGATGAAAACGAGCGCCAGGTGAAAGCGTTCCTGTCTGCACACCCCGAATTTGTGATTGATCAGCTGCCTGAGACGATCCCCGAAAAGCTGCGCGCGCAGGCGGGTGAATACGGTTTGCAGCTGCTTCCCTGCCGCGACGGCGTGGAAGGATTCTTTGTGGCGAGGATGAAACGCATTGGATAATGCCATGGAAAAAAAGGAATTGCTTTCGCTCTTTCCTGAGGAGCTGGCAGCAGAAATAAAGCAGATGGGCCTTCCCGCTTTCCGTGCCGGTCAGGTGTTTTCCTGGCTGCACAAGGGCGCGACCTTTGATGAAATGAGCAACATTTCCAAGGATCTGCGCGAGAAGCTGAAGGCGCAGTATATCGATCAGCCTGTGACGGTGCTTTCCGAAAAGCGCTCGCAGATTGACGATACCTGCAAAATTCTGTTTGCCATGCGCGACGGCAACTGCGTGGAGGGCGTGCTGATGCACTATCATCACGGCTACACGCTGTGCCTTTCCACGCAGGTGGGCTGCCGTATGGGCTGCGCCTTTTGCGCAAGCACTTTGGAAGGGTGCGTGCGCAACCTGACGGCGGCGGAAATGATGGGCGAGGTGCTGTGTGCGTCAAAGATGATCCCCGGCGATCATATTTCCAATCTCGTGCTCATGGGCAGCGGCGAGCCGCTGGATAATTATGACGAGGTCATGCGCTTTTTGCGCCTGGTCAGCCACGAAAAGGGGCTGAATATCGGTCTGCGCCATATTTCGCTGAGCACCTGCGGCCTGGTGCCCAATATGTATCGTCTGGCAGAGGAAAAGCTGCCGGTGACGCTGTCGCTGTCGCTGCACGCGCCCAATGACGAGATCCGCAAAAAGCTGATGCCCGTGGCAAGGGCGTATAAGATGGATGATGTGCTTAAAGCCTGTCGCAATTATATTGACAAGACGGGCCGCCGCGTGATCTTTGAATACGCGCTGGTGGACAAGCTCAATTCCCTGCCCGAGCATGCGGCGGAGCTGTCCTCGAGCCTGCGCGGCATGCAGTGCCATGTGAATGTGATTCCGCTGAATTCCGTGGAGGAAAACGCGCTCAAGGGCTGCGATGAAAAGGCGATCAACCGCTTTATGCAGGAGTTGAGCGACAGGCATATTTCCGTTACCCGTCGCCGCGAGATGGGCGATGACATCGACGGCGCCTGCGGCCAATTGCGCCGCAAGCATCTGAAAAATCAGGAGGATGCCAAGTGAAAGCATATCCTGTAACACATGCGGGCCTTGTGCGGCAAGAGAACGAGGATACCATCCGCGTTGTACATGGGGCGCACGGGCTGTATATTCTGGCTGACGGCATGGGCGGCCATCTGGCGGGCGAGGTTGCCAGCCGCATGGCGGCGGACGAACTGGAGCAGATGCTGACGGATGGCTGCGAGCCTTCTACGGAGCGTCTGCGCGAGGCCATTGTGCAGGCCAATGCCGCCGTGTATGAAAAGCAGCTGTCTTCGCCCGATATGAAGGGCATGGGCACCACGCTGACGGTCGTGTGGGAAAGCGATGTGTTTGTTTACGTCGGCCATGTGGGCGACAGCCGCGCTTATTTGTACCGCGAGGGGATGCTGCGCCAGATGACGGAGGATCATTCTCTGGTGGGCGAGCTTGTGCGCGCCGGCGCCATTACGGAAGCAAAAGCGCGTACGCATCCGCAGCGTAATGTGATTACCCGCGCTGTGGGCACGGATGAAAAGATGCAGCCGGATGTTTTCCGCATCCTCAAAGCCAAGGGAGACAAATGGCTTTTGTGCTCTGACGGGCTGACGGATATGGTGGAGGATCAAAAGATCCTTGAAACGATAGAAAAATATGATGCGGCCCAGGCGGCAAGACAGCTTGTGCAGCTGGCGCTTGAGGGCGGCGGTAAAGACAATATCAGCGTGATGCTGCTGGAGGTGGAGGCATGATCGGTCATGTGTTTGCCCAGCGCTATCAGCTGGAGGAATTTATCGGCAAGGGCGGCATGGCGCTGGTTTTTCGCGCCACCGACATGCGTACCGGCCATGATGTAGCGGTTAAGATTCTGCGGCCCGAATTCAACGGCGATGCGGAGTTTCTCGAGCGCTTCCAGCGCGAGGCGCTGGCGGCCAGCAAGATGAGTCATCACAATATCGTGAATCTGCTGGACGTGGGCAATGAGGATAATTATCATTATCTGGTGCTGGAATACATGCGCGGGCGCACGCTCAAAGCGGTGATCGGCGATAAGCGCAAGCTGCCCGAGGGCATCGCCGCACAGATTGCCATCCGCATTCTCTCGGCTTTGCAGCATGCGCACAGCAACGGCATCATTCACCGCGATATCAAGCCCGGCAACATTCTGGTGAACAACGAAGGCCACATCAAGGTGGCGGACTTTGGCATCGCGCGCGTGGCGGGCAGCAATACATTGAGCAAAAACGACAGCGTGATCGGCTCGGCGCATTATTTTTCGCCTGAGCAGGCGCGCGGCGATGATGTGACCATCGCCAGCGATATTTACAGCGTGGGCGTGGTCATGTATGAAATGCTTACCGGCCGCGTACCCTTTGACGGGGATACGCCGGTGGCCGTTGCGCTGCAGCATATTTCGTCGCTGCCGCAGCC
>JAZQXQ010000020.1:0-10496 GCA_045632965.1 Clostridia bacterium | reverse complement strand
GGGATTGTGGCTGGCGCTGATCATCACGCCGCAGTCAAAGCCCTCCTCGCGCGTGATGTGCGCGACGGAGGCGGTGGTGGTTACGTGCAGCAGGTACGCATCCGCGCCCGAGCACGTGAGGCCGGCGCACAGCGCGTCTTCCAGCATGTAGCCGGAGGCGCGGGTATCCTTGCCGATCACCACGCGGCAGCGCTCGCCGTTTTCTTTCTGATAATAGGAACCCAGGAAACGGCCCAGGCGGAAGGCGTGCATGGCGGTCAGATCCTTGTTGGCTTCGCCGCGGAAGCCGTCGGTGCCGAAATACTTACCCATAATATACTCCTTATACTGATTTTTTTTTCTAAAGAGAGTTTAAGAATCTCCAAAACGCAAAAGACTTTCCGAAAACGGAAAGTTCTTTTGCATTAAATTATAAATAATGTTAAAAATTACAGTTCGCTGGCCGCGTCGTGATCCATATAGATCGTGCAGTCGGGATGCAGCTGCAGGATGGAGGCGGGCACGTTGAGATCAATCTTGCCCTTGATGGCCTTGGCCATGGCTTCGGCCTTGTTCTTGCCGTAGGCCATGAGGATCAGCTTGCGGGCGTTCATGATGGTCTTGATGCCCATGCACACGGCGTGGGTGGGCACATCGTCGATGGAATCAAAGAAGCGCTTGTTGGCTTCCAGCGTGGACTGGGTGAGCTTCACCACATGCGTCACGCTGTCCAGGGGGGTGCCGGGCTCGTTGAAGGCGATGTGGCCGTTGTTGCCAACGCCCAGCAGCTGCAGATCGATGCCGCCGGCCTTTTCGATTTCCTTATCGTACTGCGCGGCCTTTTCGTCGTCGATATCGATGCCGTTGGGCACGTTGGTGTTGTTCTTGTCAATATCCACATGGTTGAACAGCTTGTCATCCATGAAGAAGCGGTAGCTCTGGGGATGATCGCCGGTCAGGCCCACGTATTCGTCCAGATTGTAGGATTTGACCTGCTTGAAGGAGATCTCGCCCGCCTTGTTCATGGCGATCAGTTCCTTATACAGATCCTCGGGGGTGGAGCCGGTGGCCAGACCGAGAATGCAATCGGGCTTGGCATTGAGAAGCTCCGCATACTGCTTGGCAGCCAGCTTGGCGCAATTTTCCTTGGTGTCAATGATAATTTTCATCTGATTCACCTCAAATTATTCAAATGATCGAAAGATGATGGAAAAAAATAACCACCAAATATATTATAGTATATCGGTGGCTTTGTCAAGTTTTTACCTTTTCATTGTCAAATTACGACTTTATAATTGTCAAATGTTTACGTGGCGGCGGGCGTCTTGCGGTTATAAATATTCATGGCGTCGTTGATGCCGTGGCGCACAAAATGCTCGCAGGCGTCGGCGGCGCGCAGGAAGCTTTCGTCCATGATTTTCTGCTCCTCGCCCTGATAGCGGGAGAGCACCCAGTCCGCCAGATCCCACTGCGCGGGCCTTGCCCCCACGCCCACGCGCACGCGCGGAAAGCGGTCGGAGCCCGTCTTTTGCAGGATATCGCGCCAGCCGTTGTGCGTGCCTGCACCGCCGAAGGGGCGCACGCGGATCTGCCCGACGGCCAGATCAATGTCATCGCTGATTACCAGCGTCTGCTCGGGCTGCACTTTATACCAGTGCATCGCGGCCTGCACGCAGTCGCCGGAGAGGTTCATATACGTTTGCGGCTTGATCAGGGCGACGCGCTCGCTGCCGATCATGCCTTCGCCGACGAGCCCCTGACAGCGCGCGCGATCCACGCGGATGTCAAAGCGCTTTGCGAGGATATCAATGGTGTCAAAGCCCGCGTTGTGGCGGGTGTGGGCATAGCGGTCGCCGTAATTGCCCAGGCCGATGATGAGAATCATGAGAAAAGTTCCTTTTGTTTTATAAAGGGTGACGCTGCCTGCGGGCAGCTACACCTCATCAGTCAGCTATCGCTGACAGCTTCCCCTCAAGGGGAAGCCTTTTAGTTGTGTGTTTCAAAACAAGTTGGGAAGTGTTGAATCTTGCCTTCCCTTTGAGGGGAAGGTGCTGAACGAAGTGAAGCGGATGAGGTGTAGCCGTCCGCAGACGGCGTTCCCCTGACAACTTGTTTGTCCACGTGGGACGGCCTGTGCTTGCATGCAATATAATCGGCACAGGGTCCGGGCACTGCCCGGTTATTTCACCCAGTCGCTCACGCGGATATCCGCCGCCTGACCATCCACAATATTGCTCATGATCATCAGCGATTTCTGGTTTTCCATGGTTTTTCCGGCGTTTTCCATCGCCATCACAAAGCACATGCCCGCGCACTTGCAGTTAAATTCCTCCAGCAGCGACAGCATGCCGCGCGCCGTGCCGCCACCGCGCATGAAATCATCCACCACCAGCGCGGTAGAGCCCTCGCGCACCGCACGGCGGGAAAGGCTCATCGTTTCGATGCCGCCCTTGCCGGATACATAATTGATATTCACCGCGCTGCCCTCGTATACCTTGGAGGAGCGGCGGGCGATGATCAGCGGCACATGCAGCGCCTCGGCCGTCATCAGCGCCACGGGGATGCCCTTGGTTTCCATCGTCAGCACAAAGTCAATGCCCGCGTCGTAATATTCCGCCGCGAAGATACGGCCCATGCCGGATACCAGCTGGGGATCGGAAAGAACATCGGAAACATACAGAAAGCCGCCGGGCAGCACGCGGCCGCTCTGACGCAGCTGCTCGCAGATGCCCTCCATGAAAGTACGGCCCTCGCCCTCCTGCACCAGGGGACGATAGCGCATGCCGCCGGCCGCGCCCGTGACGGTCTCCAGCGTGCCCATTTTGAAGGTGCGCAGGGTATCGGCCAGGATGGCGACGTCTTCCGACACCGTGCTCTTGGCTGCGCCGAACATTTCACAGAAGTGAGACAGCGTGAAAATGCGGTTGGGCGCGCTGGTCAGCACCTTGGTCATCACAGCCAGTCGCTCGTTGCGCTTGAACTTTTCCATGGATATACGGCCTCCTTGATATATCATACCAAGGATGCATTATACACCTGTTTTCCGAACAATGCAAGAAATTTTTCACACGAACGTTCGTTAAAATATGATTTTTTACCAAAGAAAACCGCCGCATGCAGAAATACATGCGGCGGCGGGATAGATCAGATGGAAATCTTAGTCCAGTTCAACGTAAGCGTAGGTTTCAACGCTGCCAACGACGTGGCCGGCTTCCTTCCAGGTTTCCAGATTGCTGGAGCCCAGATCCAGTTCGTACAGAATGGAGCTGCCCGCGGGGATACCGACGTTGTAGACAGAGGCGGTCTGGATGTCCAGGATCTTGCCTTCGGCAGAGCGGATGATGGCGACGATATCGGGCTCCCAGATGGCGGAGGCGGTGTCATTGGTGATGGTGAAGGTGAGGATGGGATACACAGAGGAGTACTGGGTCACTTCGGCGTACTCGGCGGAGTGATTCAGATGCACGATGGTATCCAGATACTTGTGCTCGGGAGCGATGTTGATGGAGTAGCTGGAGATGCTGTTGGCCAGCGTGGCTTCCACGTTGTACATCCAGTTGTAGATGTAGCCGATTTCGCCGGGCTGCAGCGTGGCGGGATACATGGAGTAGGTGGTGTCGTCTTCCAGCACGGCGCTGTTGGCGTCATACAGGTAGATGTTGGCCTTATCCAGAGCAACGGGGGCGTCGCCGGTGTTCTTCACCTGGATGAATACGTTGATGTCGTACTTGCCGTTGTCCTTGGCTTCACGGACAACGCGGGTTTCGGTGCGCTCCAGATTGCCCGCGGCAAAAGCAGAGGTGCAAACCAGGCACAGCAGCAGAACGATAGCCAAGAGCTTTTTCATGATGATATCCTCCCCTAAAGAGATATAATTGTTAGTTCATTCTATCATAGATGTTATGGATATTTCAACCGATTATTGAAATAAATACATGATGAATTGCAGTTTCTTCATCATTATAGTTTACGCGCAGGGCGGCATAGCAAGAAAAAGGCTTGCAATTTGGCGCATTCGCTGTTATAATCTCCACATACGCGATGAATGGGAAAAATCCTGTTTTCCGCCTTCAAGAGAGCTGCCGGCAGGTGCAAGGCAGCAGGCGTGCAGGTTTCCACCCACGAGCGCGCGGCGAGGAGCCGCGGGGGCGCGCCCCATACAGCGTGTCGAGAGGTCATGTTTATCATGGCAATCGGGGTGGTATCGCGGAGTAAGTTCGTCCCCATGTGTGGGAGCGGGCTTTTTATTTTTTGTGATTATTTTAAGGAGGCAACTCAAATGCTGGATATCCGCCGCATCCGTCAGAACCCGCAGGAGCTCATCGACGCCCTGCAGAAGCGCAACAGCGCCGTAGATCTCACCGAATTCCTGGAAAAAGAAGAGCTTCGCCGCAAGCTGCTGGCCGAGACCGAAGCGCTCAAGGCCCGCCGCAATGAAGAGAGCAAGCGCATTGCCGTCATCAAGCGCCAGGGCGGCGATGCGCAGCCCATCATGGATGAAATGCGCGCGCTGGGCGACAAGGTCAACGAAATCGACGCGCAGGTAAAGGAAATTGAAGAATACATCAATCAGTTCCTGCTGCGCCTGCCCAACTATCCCCATGAGACCACGCCCGTGGGCAAGGATGAGACCGAGAACGTCGAGCAGCGCCGCTGGGGCACGCCCCGCGAGTTCGGCTGGGAGCCCAAGGCGCACTGGGATCTGGGCACCGATCTGAAGATTCTCGACTTTGACGCCGGCGCCAAGATTTCCGGCGCGCGCTTCACGGTGTACCGCGGTCTGGGCGCGCGTCTTGAGCGCGCGATCATCAATTTCTTCATGGACACCCACGCTGCCGACGGCTATGTGGAAGTGCTGCCCCCCTACATGGTCAGCCGCTCCACTATGACCGGCACGGGCCAGCTGCCCAAGTTTGAAGAGGACGCCTACAAGGTGGATCAGGATACCTTCCTCATCCCCACCGCCGAGGTGCCCGTCACCAACCTGTACCGCGAAATGATCCTCGACGGCAAGGAGCTGCCCATCCGCCACTGCGCGTACTCCGCCTGCTTCCGTGCCGAGGCCGGTTCCGCCGGCCGCGATACCCGCGGTCTGATCCGTCAGCATCAGTTCAACAAGGTGGAGATGGTCAAGATCACCAAGCCCGAGCAGTCCGAAGAAGAGCTCGAGTCCATGACCCGTCAGGCCGAGAAGGTGCTGCAGCTGCTGGGTCTGCCTCATCGCGTGGTGTGCCTGTGCACGGGCGATATGGGCTTCTCCGCCGCCAAGACCTACGATATCGAAGTGTGGATGCCCTCCTATGGCCGTTATGTGGAGATTTCCAGCTGCTCCAACTGCTGGGATTTCCAGGCCCGCCGCGCCGGCATCCGCTATCGTGAAGATCCCAAGGGCAAGCCCCAGCTGTGCCACACGCTCAACGGCTCGGGCGTGGCTGTCGGCCGCACGGTCGCTGCCATCCTCGAAAACTACCAGAACGACGACGGCTCCGTGACTATTCCCGAGGTGCTGCGTCCGTACATGGGCTGCAATGTGATTAAGTAAGGGGAGGACGATCGAGGGACGGCTTTTAAGGTAAAAGCCTCCCTCGAGCTCCCTCGAAAACCTGCGTTTAGGTTGACTTGTCGATCTTTGACGCAGGCTATATGAAAAAGAGGCGAAAGACCGAATGTGCGAGCAAGCTCGCCCCTCGGCTTACGCCTCTTTTTCTGCGCGTTATCCCTTATTCAGCTCCATAAATAAACGCATGCAGCCCTTCCTTCGCGGTCGTCAGATCCGCCACCACCACGCTGCCGATATTATCGATCGTCTTATAGGAATACGCGCCGCTTTCCGGCAGGGAGTACATGTCAAGCGTCACGCCCTTGGTCAGTACCGTCCAGGCAATCCGCACGATATCCATAAAGCCCAGGTTGTAATCCATATAATCCAGGCACACGCCGATCAGCTCGATGATCTGGAAAAAATCCTTTTCCGCCAGCACCTTGTCCAGTACCGCTTTGAGGAAAATGCGCTGGCGGTTGTTGCGGCCGAAGGTGTTATCCAGATTGCGGATGCGCACATACGTCAGCGCCTGCTTGCCGTCAAGATGGCAAAGGCCTGCGGCGGCGCGGTTGGCGGAGGCGGATTTTTTGTTGATCTCGCTGGCTTCCGCGGCGGTGATTTCAATATCCACGCCTTCAAGGATTTCCACCACGGCCTCGAAGCTGGAAAAATTGATCGTCACATAGTGCTTAATATTCATCCCCAGCGTTTCGTTGACGGCCTTGATCGCCAGCAGCGGGCCGCCGTAGGAATTGGCGGTATTGATGCGGTCCTTGAAGCTGGCGTTGGGGATATCGATATACAGATCGCGCGCGATGGAGGACAATTGGATCAGGCCGGTTTTCTTGTGGATGGAGCAGATGAGCATGGCGTCCGAGCGCCCGTAATTGAGCGCACCGTCCGCGTCCGTGCCCAGCAGCAGGATGTTGATGACATCCTTGTCAAGCCCCTCGGTCACCGCAAGGTCGTTTTCATCCACGGCGATGCGGAATTGCGTGTGTACTTCTGCTTTTTTATCATTTTCTGCCAGCGCGGGCGTGAGGGTGCATACCATCACCAGCGCGGCCAAGAGTGCAAAGATTCTTTTGAGCATGATAATCCTCCTTTCCTGTGTCGGCGTATTTATTATACCCCAGCTGGCAAGCACTGGCAATCGGGCAAATGTAAATTGTGGATCGGGCGGATTGGGATGAGTTTCTTCTATTATATATAGTGTTTTTCGGGAGCGATGATATACAAAATGTAGGAAGGAGTAACGCGCGCGGCGGAGCGCGTTATCTCGAAAATACGTTTGTCCACGTGTGACGGCCATGGCTTGCGCACATCATGATCGGCACAGGCCGCGGGCACTGCCCGCTGAGGTGTAGCGCTCCGCAGAGCGCGTTATCCCCATTCCCCCTTCCTCACCTTTCCATCTTGTCACATCTCCCTGGCCATGCTATAATAAACTGTTAATTTCTACTCACAAGAAAGGGCTCTATCCGCAATGTTTGAAATGGAAGAAAGCTTCGTGCTGTTCAATCTCTTCGGCCTGGAGGTCACCGCTTACGCCTTCTTTGTCACGCTGGGCGTGCTGCTGGCGCTGCTCATGGCGTTCTATCGCGCCAAGCACCTGAATGTGCAGTGCGACGCGGTGTTTAATTTTACGCTGATCGCCATTCCCCTGTCTATTGTGCTGGCGCGCGCGGTGTTCTGTATCTGCCGCATGGTGGACGTGCTGGACTACGGCTTTGCCTATGTGTTCTATCTCACCTCCGGCGGCTATTCGCTGATGGGCGCAGCGGCGGGCGTGTTCCTCGCGGCGCTGATCGCGGGCAAGATCAATAAGGTGGGCTTCAAGCGTCTGTTTGACGTCGTGCTGCCCGGCCTTTTGATGGCGCTCGCGCTGGCGCGCTTTGCCGAGGGCGCAACCTTCAACGGCAAGGGCCGCATGGTTGGCTTTGAAAGCCTGCGCTTCTTCCCCATCGCGGTGGACGGCCTGTTTGATGAAAAGGTGTACGCCGTGTTCATGGGCGAGGGCCTCACCGCGCTGATCGCCTCCGTGTGGGCGCAGGGCCAGTATTTTGACAAGACGGGCAAAAAGCATCCCGATGGCTGGGTGGCAGCGATGGGCACCATCATCGTGGCCGCCGCGCAGTTCATGTGGGAATCCGCCCGCCGCGACGATCTGCTCAAATCCGGCTTTGTCCGCTATCAGATGGTCTTTGCCGGCGCCATCCTCATCATCCTTCTGCTGCTTGCCACGCGCTTTACGGGCTATTCCGTCAAGCGCAGCATCGTCACCTGGGTGGTGTTCGCCGCCTGCCTTGGCATGAATGTCTTTGTGGAATTCCTCATTGACGGCAAGGTGATCCAGAACGTGCCGATCTGGATGTGCTATCTGCTCAACACCTCGGGTGCGGCGATTGCAGGTGCCTTGACCATGCACGCCGTCAGCAGCGCGCTGCGCCGCAAAGCCGCGTAACATATAATAATGAAGAAATTAGCTTTCCTGCTGCTGGTATGCGCTTTCATGGCCGTGTGCTGCAGCGTCTCCCTGGCCGATATGGCGCGCGACGTGACGGATGAATGCAGCTTCCGCATGGCGTATCCCGCATCGCGATTGTCTAATATGACAGACCGCGATTACGAGACGCGCGCGGAAAGCGAAGCCATGA
Organism: Clostridia bacterium; assembly: GCA_045632965.1. GTDB lineage: Bacteria > Bacillota > Clostridia > Christensenellales > Aristaeellaceae > SFMI01. The sequence goes on along the minus strand of JAZQXQ010000020.1, from coordinate 2,318 downwards.
CCGAGCCCATCCTCACCATCACCACGGGCGATACGCCGGTGTCTGCCATTTATATGGAGTATGGCAAAAACCGCCTGCCCTTTCAGGTGCAGGTCAGGCAGGAGAACGGCTGGGTGACGGTGGCCAACTGCGGCGCGTATTACATGCAGGAGTATGTCGCTTTCCCGCCGGTAACGGGCGAATTTCGTCTGCGCTTTATCACCAACGGCTACGCCGAGGTGATTTCCATCAGCGAGATTCATCTGCTCAGCGAGGGCGAGCGGGATGAGGATCAATACCACATCTGGCACGATACCGTGCGCAAGGCCGATCTGATGATCACCGTGGCGCATCCGGATGACGAGCTGTTGTGGCTGGGCGGCATGATTCCCTATTACGCGGCGGAGCGCAATCTCAACGTATTGCTGGTGTATCTCACGTGCTCATCAAGCTACCGCGAGCATGAGCTTTTAAACGGCCTGTGGCACTGCGGGGTGCGCAATTATCCCGTGATTGCCTACCTGCCGGATTTCAAAACCTTCTACACCGACAACGTATACAAAAAGTGGGATCGCGCCGAGCTCAATTATTATCTGACGGAGCAGATCCGCCATTATCAGCCCGAGGTGGTTGTCACCCACGATTTCAAGGGCGAGTACGGCCATGCGCAGCACATCGTGTGCGCCTATGCCACGCAGCGCGCGGTGGAATACGCCGCGCAGACGGATTTTCACAAGGAAAGCTATCAGCAATACGGCGCCTGGCAGGTGAAAAAGTTCTACGTGCATCTGGGCGAAAACTATACCACCGTGATGAACTGGCACGAGGAGCTGTCGGCCTTTGACGGCAGGAGCAGCTTTGAAATCGCCTGTGAGGCATATCAGATGCATGTGTCGCAGATGGGCGGCAGCACGTATTACGAGGTGGCGGACCGCTATACGGAGTTTGACAGCTTTGTGTACACGCTGATGTTTTCCACGGTGGGCGACGACCGCGTGGGCGGCGATCTGTTTGAGAATGTGCCCAGGGACAATCTGACGAACAGGTTTTATAAGTTTATGTGGTAAAAGACGGGTACCGCCCGGAAGGAGCACGACGATGAGAAAGAAACTGTTTTTACTGTTCATTCCCCTCGCCCTGCTCCTTTTGTGCATCTCCGCGCAGGCCGATACTGCCCGCGATATCACCAGGGAATGCGCCTTCCGCATGCCCTATCAGAAAAGCAGCCCCCGCAATATCTGCGACCGCGATAACGAAACGATGCTGGAGTGCGATGCGCTGCTGGCGCCGGAATTGCGCATCACCACGGGCGATACGCCGGTGGCGGCCGTGTATCTCGAATTCGGGCGCAAGCGCCGCCCCTTTGACGTGCAGGTGAAGGAGAACGACGCCTGGCGCACCATCGCCTCCTGCAGCGGCAATTATATGCAGGAATACGTCGCGTTCCCGCCCGTCAGCGGCGAAATGCGCTTGCTGTTTGATACCGGCGGCTATGCGGAAAAGGTGGGCGTGAGTGAGATTTACTGCTTCAGCGAGGGCGAGATGGATGCGTCCATTGTGCATATCTGGCAGCCCACGGTGGAAAAAGCCGATCTAATGGTCGTCGTTGCGCACCCGGATGACGAGGTATTGTGGCTGGGCGGCTGCATCCCCTATTACGCGGGCGAAAAGCAGATGGACGTGGCGGTGATGTATCTCACCTGCTCGCATCCCTTCCGCGAGATTGAATTGCTCAATTGCCTGTGGCACTGCGGCGTCAGGTCGTATCCGCTGGTGGGGCGTTTTCAGGATGTGCGCGGCGATACCGCCGAGGATGTGTACGCCGTGTGGAACCGCTCGGAGGTATACAGCTATTTGACCGATACGCTGCGGACGCTTAGGCCCGAGGTGGTTGTCACCCACGGCTTTGACGGCGAGTACGGGCACATGCACCACAAGGTGAGCGCCTATTCCGTGCAGCGCGCGGTGGAGCTGGCGGCGGAGGAAAACAAGTATTCCGCCCTTCCCCTCTGGCAGGTCAAAAAGCTCTATCACCACGGCGGTGATACGCCCACCACCGTGATGGACTGGCACCAGCCGCTCACAGCCTTTGACGGCAAAACGGGCTATGAAATGGCCTGCGAGGGCTTTTTAAAGCATGTATCCCAGCAGCGCACACGCTATCGGGTGGCGGATCGCGGCACGGAATACGACAGCTTTGTTTTTACGCTGACGCACAGCAGCGTGGGCGCGGACAGCGCGGGCGGCGATCTGTTTGAAAATGTGCCTGCGGAGTGTGTTTCTACTTATAATAAGAAGTGAAGCGGATGAGGTGTAGCTGCCCGCAGGCAGCGTTATCC
>JAZQXQ010000019.1:0-2992 GCA_045632965.1 Clostridia bacterium | reverse complement strand
AGGCGGCGCAGCACGGCGCGCGTGCCGTCGTGCACCTTGCGGGTGTGGGCGAAGAAGCTTTCGGCGTCTTCTGCCGTCAGCGCACCGGCCTCATGCATGCGGATGGCGGCGGCCTCGGCGGACTTGAAGGGGAAATTTACCCCGCGCGTGGCGATGGAATGCGCAAGGAGCATCAGCACCGTTTCCTGCGGGAGCGAGAGATCCTGCACCCATTCGTAGGCGCGGGCGATCTCGGCGGGCGTTACCTTGCGGCGGTCGCCGAAGAGCGCATACACATCCTCGGAAAAAGCCACGAACGGGCCGTCTGCCTCCAGATTCTGCGTGCCGGCGGCATACAGCTGCAAGGGGCTTGCCATGCGGTAGGACAAGGGATTGTCGCTCACGCGCAAGATCAGCCGGCGGCGCTCCCAATAGCGCAGCGCGCTTTCCACTTCGCTTGCGGACAGCGACAGATCCTGCGCCATTTCGGCGATGCTCATTTCCTCCTTGGGATGCGTGCTGAGGAAAAGCGCATACAAATACACCTTCACATAATCGCCCTTGGCTGCGGGAAGGTAATCGAGAATGAAAATGTTGTCAAGCGGCGTTGCGCCGAATTTTAACATGCTTTCGTCCTGAATGAACATGGTATCTCACTCCGGGTTAATTTTGCTTTTCGTACAGATCAAGCTGCAATACGCGCTCAACGGCAGCGCGTACTTCGCGTGTCAGGTCTTTGGTTTCGCCGGGATTTTTCGACAGCACAACATGCAGGAAAAATTCCCGCGTGCCGGCATTGCCCGTGACGGGGGAGTGCGTGACGTTGACGGCGCGCGCATAGGAAAGGGCGTTGACGTCGCGGATCAGATCAAGCAGCACCGTTTCGTACGCATTATCCGGTAATACGCCCGTGCGGCGGGCCTCGGCGTCCTCCGTTTCAAAGAGGGGCTTGACCAGACACATCAGTTCGCCCTCGTACTTGAGGATTTCGGCGAAGGCGGGAATGCCCTTGCGCAGCGAAAGATAGCTCAGATCCACCGAGCCCAGATCGGGCTTGGGATCAAGGGAGAGCAGCTTTTCATCGGAAATGTTGGTCTTTTCCAGGTTGACCACCACGGGATTTTGCCGAAGCGAGCCCATCAATTGGCCAAAGCCCACGTCCACGGCGTAGACCGTCTTAGCGCCGTGCTTGACCAGGCAATCGGTAAAGCCGCCGGTGGAGGCGCATGCGTCGGTGGACACGCGGTCGGTGACGTCAATGCCAAAATCGCGGATGGCGCCTTCGAGCTTAAAGCCGCCCTTGGAAACATAGGGCATCTGCAGGCCCTTGACGTGGATATCGCAATCCTCGGGCAGCATCTGCGCGGCGCTTGTCACGCGCTGGGTGCCCGCATATACTTCGCCTGCCATCAGGTATGCGCGCGCCTCCTTTTCATCGGTGAAAAGGCCGCGGGTCAAGAGGATGTCAAGCGCTTTGCGTTTTTTGCTTTTGCTGGCCATTTTGCTCCTTCATGTGCGGGATGGAGCCCGCAAAGGTGGTTTTGGCGGCGTCGGAATGCACGGTGATCTGTCCGCCGTAGTTTTCAAGCGTGGTGCGAACGATGTACAATCCCATGCCGCGGCCCTCGCCGTGGGAGGAGATGCCGGGCTCGAAAATGCGGTGCGCGATTTTCGGCGGGATCATGGGGCCGTGGTTGCTGACAGAGAAGGAAAAGCCGTGCAGATCCTCTTTCAGCGCGATATCAAGCTGCTTTTCGGTGGTGTTTTTCAGCGCATCCACGGCGTTGTCGATGATATTGGAAAACACGCGGCACATTTCCCAGGCAGGCATGGGCAGGTTTTTCCAGCTGCCCACGGCGTTGAGCGTCACCTGAATGCCCGTTTCCTCGCAGGAGGCAATCTTGGCGCGCAGCAGGGCATTGATCGCCGGGTTGTCCGTGCGCATCGTGCGGGAGACGGACTGCATGTCGCCGTAAATCTTTTCGATATAATCGCTGGCCTCCTGATATTCTTCCATTTCGATCAGCGAAAAGACGACCTGCAGGTGATTGAGAAAATCATGCCGCTGGGCGCGCAGCGTGCGGTTGAGCGAATCCATCTGGCTGACCATTTTTGTCAGGGTGTCGGCCTCATCGCTTTTGCGGCGGGAAATGAGCGCCTCGCGGATGTCGACCGCCGCGCCGAGGGTGACGATGGCGGCGATGACGAAGGTGGCGACCGAGATCCAGAAATTATGCTCGATGATCAGCAGAATGGCCAGAACCCACACCGCGAGAATCTGGATGGAATTGATGACGATGGCATACCAGGCATTCTTGCGCACGTCAATCTGGCGGGAAAGCTTTCTCATGAGACCGCCAGCCTTTCTTTGAGCGTCATGAGCAATCTTCGCTCGGTGCGGGATACCTGCATCTGCGTCATGCCAAGCTGCTGGGCGACGGCACGCTGGGAGAGATTGTCAAAATAGCGGAGCTTGAGCAATTGCTGCTCGTGCAGGCTCAATTGGGAAAGCACGCTTTTGAGATCCTCATTCTGTTCAAATGCGCTGAGCGCTTGGTCGTTTTCACCCAGCGTTTCCATGAGGGAAAGGCCGTCGTCATCCTTTTGATCGTCAAAGGAGGCGGTGTGCTGAACGTCGCGGCTCATGAGGGTGTCGATTACCTGCTGCATGGTCCAGCCAAGCATGGAGGACAATTCGGACACCGTGGGCTCGCGGTGCAATTGCTGCGTCAATGCCTGGCGCGCGCGGTTAAGCTTGGCCGACTGCTCATAAAGCGAGCGCGGCGTGCGCACAAGAGAAGCGTGATCGCGCAGATGATTGCGCACCGCGCCGGCAGCGCTTTGCGCCGCATAAGTGGAAAACATAGCGCCGTGCTCGGGCGAATAAGAATGAAGCGCCTTGACGCAGGCCATGGCGGCGACCTGCTTTAAATCCTCTTCATCCGCCCCGCGTCCCGAAAAACGGCGTGCAATGGCAGCGCAAAGCGGCAGGCAGGCTTCAGCCGCTGCTTCA
>JAZQXQ010000018.1:0-10537 GCA_045632965.1 Clostridia bacterium | reverse complement strand
AACAGATCTACTATACATGGTTATTTCGTTTCTGGCAAGGGGTATTTGCGGGGAAATTTTGCAACATTGACTTTCCCAACTGCATTCGATATAATAAAAGCATCATCGCGAAGGAGAAATATCATGTCAGCCCCCAAATATACAGGCTATTCCTGGAATTTCAGCAAGTCCATCAATCTCTATCTTTCCACCATGCAGCGCCTGATAGAGAACGCATTTAAGGAGCTTGCGAAAAAATATAATCTGCCGCAGCCCCTGCTCTATTCACACAACTTCATTTTGCAATGTCTGTATTACCACGAAGAAGCCATGTCGCTGGCCGATATTAGCCGCGAAAGCGGTCAGGCGCTCCCCAATGTGTCCACCGCCGCCAAACTGCTTAAAGCCAACGGCCTGATTATTTGCTCCCCCGATGCACATGACAAACGCAAATATAATGTTTCTCTTTCTCCCCTGGGGCAGGAATTGTGCAATGACTATATCTGCAATTATCTTTCTCTTATCTGCAAAGAATTGTACGTAGGAATTGAACCCGAAACCATCAGAACCTACCAGCAGTTCTTCCGTCAGGTCGAGCAAAATATACACCGCATGCAAATCGATCCGTAAAAAATCACAGAGGCGGCAAGGAAATCCTTGCCGCCTCTGCTTTTAAGAGATTTTGTTGATCGTCCCCAGCGATCAATCCCAGAAGTCGTAGTTGTCGTTCATGCCGTAGCCCGTGCTAACGCCGGTAGCGCTGGTGGTAACATCGGTTTCATCCACCTTGCCGATGGTGATGGCGCATAGCAGCGTCAGGTTGCCTTCCACATCCACATTGCGGCCAACCATTTCGCCGTCCACCATGCCGCCGTGGAAGAAGTGATCGAACTTTTCAGTGCCGTCCTTGGAGGTGCAGTACTTGGAAATATCCCAGTTTTCGCCCAGGATATAATCGAAGTTGCCTCCGGCATACCAGCCACTGATGCCGTTGCCCTCGGGGAACTGATCCTTCACGCCCTGGTTATACAGGTTCAGATAGCCGTAGCTGCGCACGCGGTAGCCCTCGGCAATCGCCGCCAGATTCAGCATGGAAGCGGCTTCGCCGGCTTCGTAGATGCAGTAATACATCTGCCAGTAGTGTTCCACATCCCAGCCCGCGTCACGGCCGGTGTAGGGCTCGATATGATATTCCTGATCAGCAACGCCGTCAGCCAGCACCAGCACGGTCACGGTGCCGTCGCCGGTCACGCCCATGTCGCCCAGCAGAAGCTTCTGCTCTTCGGGGTCACGGATAACAATAAAATGCGCCGCAGACAGCATATGGCACCACATGTAATTGTTGGCGGTATGCAGAATGCGCTCCAGTTCCTCATCGGTAGGAGCATTTTCTTCACCGGGCAGGAAAGCGCCGGCGCTGCGGGCAGCGGCTACATTGTTGCGGTCGGCCAGCCAGGCACTGAGCGCTTCCATGTTGACCGTCGTGGTATCCTTGGCAACCTTCTCGGTCTCTTCCGCAGGCGCTTTGCCGGTAACGGCGATACTCAGCGCAGCGCGCACAGCATCAGAAGTCACGGTAGCACCGGAAACAGCATCCACAGACAAATCAGCATCCGCAACAGTCTTGCCCACCAGCTGCGCAAGCGCAGCATTGATCGTGGTAATGGCAGCGCCGCCAATGGTTTCGGTTTCGGAAGCACCGGCAGCCGTAATGCTGGTAATCACGCCATCCGCCACTTCAACGGTAACAGTTACATCGCCGCCAAAGCCTTGCGCAGTACCAGTCAGTGTTTCGGCAGAAGCAATGCCGCAGGTAAGCAGCATCAGCAGTGCCATAAACATGGATACGATTCTCTTCATGATAGAATCCTCCTCTTTTTATTATGCGTATCATTATGCGCATAATTATTTCAATAGCAATATAGCACAGTTTGCATTGTCTGTCAATAACCTGTAAATTCCCCAAAAGAACAGGCTGCTTCCTTCCTTTTCGCTATGCAATCCTCGATTTTTCTCTCTGACGGTTTTTCCTTTCATACATGTAAATAGCTAAAAGCATATTATTCATGGTTATTTCGTTTTTTGGCAAGGGGTATTGGCGGGGAAATTATTTTTCTCTTTTTGTGTTTCAATCCGTTTCATCCGGGTATAACAATATCAGAAGGAGCTAAGCTCCCTCACCAAAAAAAGATTTAAGGAGGACAATCAAATGTCTGCTCAGTTCTATATCTGCCGTCACTGCGGTAACATCATCGAAAAGATCGAAGACAAGAAAGTGCCCGTCGTATGCTGCGGCGAAAAGATGGAAAAGCTCGTTCCCAACACCGTAGACGCCAGCGGCGAAAAGCATCTGCCGGTCGTAAAGGTTGAGGGCAACACGGTTACGGTAAATGTCGGCTCCATCGACCATCCCATGACGGAAGAACATCTCATCGAGTGGGTACACCTTGTAACGGATAAGGGCGCGCAGCGCAAGTTCCTGGGTCCCGAAGACAAGCCCGTCGTCACCTTCGAGCTCTCCGGCGAAAAGCCGCTTGAAGTGTACGCCTGGTGCAATCTCCACGGCCTGTGGATGACCGAAGTAAAGTAAGGAGGATAAAATTATGCTGGATCGCAAAGTCGTGCAGCTGCTCAACGAGCAGATCAACAAGGAATTCTACTCCGCGTATCTGTACCTGGATTTTTCCAACTACTTCATCGACCAGGAGCTGAACGGCTTTGGCAACTGGTATAAGATCCAGGCGCAGGAAGAGCGCGATCACGCCCTGCTGTTCCTTGAATATCTGCAGAACAACGGCGAAAAGATCGACCTCTTGCCCATCGGCAAGCCCGACGTCGCCCTCACCGATAACATGACCGTGCTGGAAGCGGGCCTCAACCACGAGCGCTATGTCACCTCCCTCATCCATGCCATCTACGAGGCGGCCTACAACGTACGTGATTTCCGCACCATGCAGTTCCTTGACTGGTTTGTGAAGGAGCAGGGCGAGGAAGAAAAAACCGCCGACGGCCTGGTGAAGAAGTTTGCCCTCTACGGCAACGATCCCAAGAGCCTGTACATGCTCGACAGCGAAATGGCCGCGCGTGTATACACCGCGCCTTCGCTTACACTATAAAAACCCATCCCACCTCCAAGCAAAAAGGGAAGCGGCCCATATAGGCCGCTTCCTCTTTTTTTATTTCAGTTTTGCCTGCGCAATTCTTTCGGCAAGGTCGTTTACACCCTTGTCATGTCCGTCGCCTGCCACAAAGAAGCGCACCACATTCGTCTGGTTGTAGAAATACACCTTCACGGGCGCAGGCACATAGCGATGGAAGCCGCCGATGCCCAGGTATCCTGCTTCCGGGCCCACGCTCTTTTCCACATAGCGCTTTTCCTGCCACGCTTCAATGTGCTCTGTTTCCTTACCGCCCAGACTGCCCGTTGTCAGCGTTTTGGGCTCCAGGCCGTCCCAAATCAGCCACTGGGCGATCTTCACCATATAATCAAAACCATAGCGGCCCGGCCACTGATAATCATACTGTGTCCACCCGTTCGCTTTTTTCTTGTCGCGCAGGATGGGCAGCGCCGGCTTTTCGGCAGGGGTTTCCTCCGGCTTTTTCTCTTCTTCCTTCTTTTTCAGGTTCACCAGCACCGGCGCATCCAGCGCGCCCGTTGTGCGGATTTTGTCAAATTCCGCCTTGAGAATTTCGTAATTAAGCGAGCGCATATCAATGACGACGCCCGCGCACTGCGCCGCATGGAAGAGCAGCTCCTCGCAGGAGATGGCCATGATGCTCGCGGGCATACTGGCCTTCGCAAACATTTCCTGCGCCGCGCGCGCATGCTTCAGATCGGTAAACACGCACACGCTGCCCTTATCCATCTGCCCCGTTTCGCCGGGACGATTGACATAGAACAGATGCTGCGGCACGGTCTTTCCAATCGTATTGTCAATGCAGCTGCCGCCGCCCCACGACTTCATTACTTCCAGCGCTTTTTCCGTGGCGTATACGCGCTCGTCTTCCTGCTTGTCGCCCAGCGCATACACAACGCCCTGATACAATTCGCGGTAGGCGTTGAGCGTCATGGTCAGGCCCATTTCGGTCAGCGCATGCATATAATCCGAGCCCTCGGGCTGCTTTGTGCGCAAATAGGCATACAGCTTGGCGCGATACAGCATGTGACGCAAAGAGCAGTTTTTGCCCTCCAGCAGATCCTCTGCCTGATAGCTGACAAAGTTTTTGAGCCACAGCTCGCACATCGTGCGCGTGCCGTTATCCAATCGCATCACGCCAATGCCGTTATACGCGCACTCGCCAAAGAAGGTATGAATGCCCTTTTCGCCGTCAAGCTCCAGCACATCCGCCTGCACATGCAATTTCTCCGCCAGCATTTCGCAGGCTTTGTGCGCCAGTTCCTTGCTGGTAAATACCTCCATGCGCCCGTCGGTGCCCATATACACAGGCTTTGCGCCCGGCACGCGCGCCGTCAGCACCCACAGCTTTTCCTGCGAAAGCAGCATTTTGCCCAATTGCATCTCCAGATCCGCAATCTGCTCCTGCGCCTTCTTTTTCACTTCCTCGGGCCGCTGCTGGTGATCGGGGCGCTTTGTAATCATTACGTACAGTGAAAGCTTTTCCTTCAGCTGCTCAAGCGGCGAAGGTGCGGGCTTTTCTTCCGCAGGCGTCTCCTGCGCAGGCGGCGCATGCTTTTGCATCTCGGCGCGCACCTTTGCCGCATTTTCCTTTTCGCGCAGGCGCTTGCATTCATCATTGAGCGCATGCGTGTTTCTGATCTGCCGGGGCATCAGCACAAAGCCTGCAATCAGCAGCACCGCGCCTGCCACGGCAAAAATCCACACAGACTGCGCATTGCTCCAGTCGATGGCAAAGGCCATCACCACGTCGGCAATACCAAAGAGTACCATAGGAATCCAAAGGCTGTTCGCCTGATACATCAGATAACCGCTGACCGCCAGCAAAAGCACCATCAGCGCCATCAGCACAATCTTTACAGCGCCGCCTTCCAAATTATTGCCGATAATCGCCGGCAACAGCGCCAAAAAGAAGCAGCCAAAGCCCATATAGCTCACCATGTCAAAGCGTTTATGCGGCTTCACGCCCCACTTTTCCATCAGCTTCATCAGCCAGCCGGAGTATAAATCCTTCATTGGTACACCCTGCTTTTATTCTTTCCAGTTCTTCACGATTTTTACCGTCTCATCCACAAATTCCGCCGGCACGCCTTCAAAGGCATTCGCGCCGAACACCTTTGGATGACGTATGCCCTTTTCGTATTCTGCCACATTCGCACGCAGATCCAGCGTGCCCGTGCCGGTAATCTTTCCGCCGTCTTCATTGCCAAGGCGCGTGCTGTGATTCATAATCAGCATGCCCGTTTCATTCAGCTGCAGCGTGCCCGCCATGCCGCTGTGGCGGCTGTCTACAGGCAATTCCACCGTGCCGTCAACGATCAATTGACCGCCCTCCCGCACGTTCAGCTTATCCACCGTCACATCGCTTTGCGCAGTGATGATGCAGAAGGATCTTTCGCTGACGACCAGCTCCTTAACCGTCATATCGCCCGCAATCGTCGGCTGATCGCGGTCATTGCTGGGCGAAGGATGCAGCGGCACGTTGATCGAAGCCGTTCCTTCAGGCACCGCAATTGTTTCGCTGAATTCCAAATACCTTTCGCCCTCGATCACCACGCCGTCGCCCAGCGTCAGGCCGTTGGCCGTAACAATAGCATTGAGCTGCATCGGGCCGTTGAAAACGAAATTGGCATTCGAATTACTCAGCCGCACGCGTTTATCGCAGGTGAAAGTAACCGGGCCGTTATAGATCACATTGCCGTTGCTGTGATAGATCATGCCCGTGTCGGACAGGCAGTTCCACGGGCCGTTGACGATCACGTCGCCCGGAGCGCCGGCAGTGCCGATCAACTGCGCGCAGTTCACCGTCACATTTTCAGGGAAGGTGAATTCGCCCACAATCGAAATGAACGCATTGCTCTGCGTCAGATCCAGCGTCACTTCCTCCGTCGGCCACACAAAATCCTTCACGCGCAGGGAAATCTCATGATAGTGGCTATCTTGCATCGCCGCAAGCAGTTCTTCGTAATTCCCGGGCGTGGCAATGCCGCCGTCGCCGTCCGCCATCGCTATGCCGCACATGAGCAGCAGGCACATCATCATCGCAAGCAGCTTTTTCATGTTCATGCTCCTTTTCTGTACTTTTTCTCAATCACCGTGCTGTACACGACCATCATCGCAATCACGCTGGCCACCGTGCCAAGGACGGAAAGGATCACCCACGCCTCGTTTTCCGCAAGCAGCGGCACACCCAGCAGCACAAACACCGCGCCGAAGGCGATAAACAATTTCCCCACCGCGCGGTTATACTTTTTCACGTCAGCGACTTCCGCCATCTTCACATTCGCCCAGAAATGCTGCGGCTTTTTTGCAAAGAACGCGCGCACGCCCAGCGCGGCAAACAGCAGCCCCATCGCCGCCCAGATGAAAAATGCCGGCAAATTCTCATTCATATTTTCTCCTTAGCCAAACAAAAGCAGATACATCAAAGGAATCGTAATCACCGACAGCGTATGGGAGATCATCGCCATGGACGCGCCGGGCTTGGGATCGCCGCCGTAGGCCGACGGGAACACCACGGTATTGAGCCCCAGCGGCGTGCCCGTACCGACAAAGGTAAGAATCTGCATCGTTTCATTGCCGCCCAGCAATCGCACAATCATCACCGCCAGCGCAGGCAGACAAATCAGCCGCACAAAGCCGGCCGCATACACCTTTTTGTTCAGCAGCATTTCTTTCAGGTTATAGCCGCCCACCACAAAGCCCGCCAGCAGCATGGCCACAGGCCCCTGGCAGCCGCCCGCGGAATCCAGCGCCTTGAGGAAAAACTCCGGCAGGCAGTTTGCCAGCCCCGTCAATCCCAGCACCATGCCGCACAGCAGCGCAATGATCGGCGGCTTGAAAATGCCGTTCATCATGTTTTTTACCAAGCTCGCGCCCTTGTCCTTGGGGATGAGAATATACATGCCAAAGCTGTTGCACAAAATATTCATACCCAGCGTGAACAGCCCGTAGCGGAAAAACATATCGCTGCCGAACACGCCCAGCACAATAAAATTGCCCATGAAGCCGAAATTGCCAAAGCTCATGGCGTACTGATACACACAGCGCTGATAATTCTTTTCCTTCACAAACAGCCGGCTCAGCGGAAAGGACAGCGCAATGCCGCCCAGCGTCACGGCAAATCCAAGGAAAATCAGCGGCCAGTACGCCGAAAAATTCTCAGGCGTACACTTGGTCATCTGCGAATACATCAGCAGCGCCGGGGAGATGGCATACGTCAGCAGCCGCGACATCACCACATTGGCGTTATCGGGCAGACGGCGGGTTTTGCGCAGCACAAAGCCCACCGCCATCAGCACAAACATCAAAAGCATCTGCGTGAATGTCAGCTTGAAAACTTCCATTCAAAAAAGCCTTCTCTCGGGTAAAAATCACCTTCATTCTACCGCGCAGCGCAGCGCTTGTCAATCAAACGCGCGCGCGAAAAAGCCCGGCAAAACCCGGGCGAAGAAGCATTGCGTATTTTTATTTTTGAAAACACGCAATTTTTGCGTATTTTGTTTTAAAATTCTACGCAATTTTTGCGTATTTCTATTACGAATTTTTACGCAAGTGGTATAATACTGATTGAGGTGATGCCCATGACGCTCAAACAATTGCGAAAAAGCAAGCAGCTGACACAGGCAGAATGTGCCCGCTATCTTGGTATTCCCCTGCGCACATATCAGAATTATGAATCCGACGCCGCCAAAGCCGCATCCATGAAATACGCGTTCATGATGGAAAAGCTGCGCGCGCACGGCTATATCGACGAAACCCACGGCCTGCTCAGCGTTTCGCAGATCCGGGATATCTGCGCAGAAGTTTTTCGCCGCTTCGATGTTGAATACTGCTATCTATTTGGCTCCTACGCCAAGGGAACCGCCGCGCCGGACAGCGATGTGGATCTTCTGCTCGCCACATCCGCCACAGGCATGCAATTTTTCGATCTGGTGGAAACGCTGCGCGAATCCCTGAAAAAAAAGGTGGATGTGCTCAGCCGCGAGCAATTGACAAACAACCCCGAGCTGATCAACGAAATTCTCAAGGACGGAGTGCGCATTTATGGATAATATGAAAGACAATCAGTACTATCTGCAAAAAATCATCACCGATCTGGCCTTCATCTGCAAACACACCGCGGGCTGACGCAAAAAGCGCTGGAAGAAAACGAAATCCTCGTCGATTCGGTCATGTTCCGTCTGATTCAGATTTCGGAAAACTCCGATAAGCTGACCGACCTTTTCAAAAGCTATCACAGCACCATTCCGTGGCGAGCCATCAAGGGCATGCGCAACAGAATCGTGCACGAATACGGCCATGTTGATCTGTCCATCGTGTACAGCACCGTAAAAAATGATATTCCCGCCCTGCTGCACAGCCTCTCGCAGCTTGCCGACTAATCTACCCGCCTGCACATCACCACAATGCGCTCATCCTCATAGCAGGTGCTCAGCGCCAGCAGCGCGTCATCATTTTGAATTTCTGCGCCGCGCTTCCAATGCAGCGCGTTCTCTGTGATCTCCCGCACAAACGCCCGGAAGTGCTCCTCGTCCGCAAATCTGCGCGTGCCGGCATACGCCACATATCCCTCGCGCCGCACATCGGCAGGCACGCACAGCACGCCGATCACCTCGTATTTTTCCTTGCGAAACAGCGTATCAAAATACACCGTGGGATGCTGCTGCATATACCCGCTGCCGCGGTAATGCGAAAGCAAACCGAACATGCTGCCGTCATTCATATTATGCCCGTGCACCAGCAAATACTGCGTGTCCGCGCGGAGGGGATGATTCTCATCGAGAAACAGCGTGCCCGCCGCGCTCTTTTGTCCGTAAAAATCGTGATCGAGATAATACTCGTTATCCCGGTACACCACCGGCAGATCCACCACGCCCGGGATGCGCAGCCAGCCGACGGTATCAGCATTGATCTTTTTCAGCTCCGCCATCCGCAACGTGATTTCGCCGTCCGTCATTTGATACGCCTGCGGCGTTTCCTTTGGCGGTGCCGGCGTTGCCGCAGGCACGGGCGTTGCCACAGCGGGCGTATGCGTTGCCATCGCTGGCGTGTCCGTCACCGCCGCATACACGACCTGCACATTTTCGTTGGTGCGCTGCACAGATTGCGATTGCCGCGCGTATTGCATAAGATGCACCGCTGCATACGCAAACACGCAAAGCAGCGCCAGCGCAGGCAGCAGATATCTCCAATCAATCTTTCGCTGCGTCCGGTCAATATACCGGCGTTTTTTTCTGCGCGCAGCACAAAAACCACGAAGGTTTCTTCGTGGTTTTTTCTCCGGATATTCCCAGTTTCTCATTTGTTAAAGGCCCTGCGGCGCAGAATCGCCATACCAAGCAGGCTCAGCACCGCCATCGCCAGCCAGGAAAGAGGCGCAGAATTGTCGCCCGTTTCGGGCAGCACGGGCGCCTTTGTGACGCGCAGCACCGCCGTATTAGAATCCAGCGTATCGCCGTTCTCATCCGTCACGCGGCAGAAATATCTAAAGCCGTCGCACGCCGTATCCGTGACCGAGGTGGTATAGGCGGCGTTCTTCGCGCCCTCAATCGCGCGGTAGCCCCTGCCGTCGCCGCGGTCGATATACCACTGATAGCGCAGCCCCTCGCCGCTCGCCTGCACGCAGAATTCCGCGCGCTGACCGTCCACGACATACCGGTTTTCGGGATGCTTGTCAATCTTCAGCTGCTTTTCGGCCGTTATGCTCTTCCACTGGGCAAACAGCGTCGTATTCTCGTTTACCACGATGGTCATGCCGGCAGCATACGTTTTGCCGCTGCCGTCCGCCGCGGTATTCCAGCCCGTAAAGACATAGCCCGTACGGGTGAAATCGCTTCCCGGCACGCTCAGCGCCGAGCCCGCAGCGACGGTTTTGCCCGCCATCGTGTCCGTGCCGCCGTTGGCGGAGAAGGACACCGTGAACATCTGGGCCGCCACCGTGCGCACATAGCCGCAGATATTGCAGGTCGTGTCCTGCGCGTTGTCGTAATCGTGCGCGCCTACCGCCGTCTTGTCGCCGCAGGAGCAAGCCTTCCAATGCTGCGCCGCGTCGGTGGTCACGTAGTCGCCGTAGGAGTGATCGGCAGTTTTGCCGTAGGACTGGCCGCAGTCCGCGCACACCGCCGGCGCCGTGCACGTCGCCGTGCCGCCGTTGTGGCTTTCAAGGCCGTCCTTCACATCATGGCCGCAGGATGCGTCGTACCAGTGATTGTTGGCATCATAAGAATATTCCGTCTCAAACTCATGCACATGCTCCACCGTGCGCTCGTGACCGCAGGTGTTGCAACTCGTGTCCTGCGCGTTGTCGTAATCGTGCGCGCCAACGGCTGTTTTGTCGCCGCAGGAGCAAGCCTTCCAATGCTGCGCCGCGTCGGTGGTCACGTAGTCGCCGTAGGAGTGATCGGCAGTTTTGCCGTAGG
>JAZQXQ010000017.1:0-2498 GCA_045632965.1 Clostridia bacterium | reverse complement strand
GTCTTGCCGTAGCCCACGTCGCCGCAAAGCAGGCGATCCATATTGCGCGGAGATTCCATATCGCGCTTGATGTCCTTAACGGCGCGATCCTGATCGACGGTCAGCTCGTAGGGGAAATTCTCCTCAAACTGCATGGAAAAGCTGTTGTCCTCAGAGAAGGCAAAGCCCGGCGTGGATTCGCGCGAGGCGTAGAGCTGCACAAGGTTGAACGCCAGCTTTTTCAGGCCGGCCTTGACCTTGGCCTTTTGTTTCTGCCATTCGCCGCCGGAGAGAGAGTTAAGCGAGGGCGCTTCATCGATCGAGCCGATGTATTTCTGCACGCGGTCAAACTGATCGGTGGGCACATAGAGTTTGTCCGTTCCCTTGTACTGAATCAGCAGATAATCGCGCCACGTGCCCTCGGTCTGGATGCGCGTAACGCCCAGATACACGCCCACGCCGTGCATTTCGTGCACCACATAGTCGCCTTCCTTGAGGTCCGTAAAGGCCGAAATGCGCTCGCCGGAGGTCTTTTGACTGCGCGCTTTTTTATAGCTTTTGCCGTAGATATCGGCGTCCGACAGCACATACAGCCCGATCTCGGGCCACAAAAAGCTGCCGGATAAGGCGTTGGGTAAAATATGCACGCCGGGATCGGGCTTGAAATCCACGCCCATCAGCGAATCAAGCAAGCGCTCGCCGCGCGCCTGACCGCCGGCCAGGAGGTACACCTCGCCGTTTTCCTTGCGCCAGGCGGCGATATCGCCCGCCAGATCGCGCACGGAGGAATGATACTGCGGGGCGGAGAGCGCCGTCATTTTTAAGGGCTTGCCCTGCTTGAAGCCGCTGAGCCCGCGCAGGAAATCCTGCATGGTAAGCATCGGATAACTGTTGACAAACGTGAGCACATCCTCGGGCCTGAGCAAAAGATCCTCCTGCTCCTTGATGGCAGTGAGGCGCTCGACGGCGAGGGAGAGCTCGGTCATATATCCGCTCAGCGCGTCGTCCATGCGCTGACGGCAGCGGTCGGGGGTGTCAACGAGGATAATGGGGTCATCGAGCCAGTCCATCACGCGGCAGGTGCGCGGCAGAAGGATATGCGACCACAGATCCATCTGACGGATCAGCGCGCCGCCTTCCAGCTTTTCGGCTTCCAGCAGGAAGGCGCGCAGGCCGTCGCGGTACAGCGAAGAATACTCGCCCTCGTCATCTGCCTTTTCGCCGGAGACGTGCAGCACTTTGTTATGCGCGGCGGCGGTGGCCTTTTCCATAGCGGCTTCAACCGCCTTGCGCATGCGCCCGCCCGCTGCGGCGCGCTCCTCCATGCGCAGAAGGTACTCGCCCGCCGGGGTGATGCGCGCGGTGTCAAGATGCTCGATGCTGCGCTGGCTGACGCAGTCAAAGGTGCGCATGCCGTCCACTTCATCATCGAAAAATTCAATGCGCAGCGCGCTTGATTCGCACGGCGGGTATACGTCCACAATCGCGCCGCGCAGCGCGCACTGGCCCTTGCCCTCGACCATGTCCACGCGCTCAAAGCCCGCGGCGACAAACTGATCGACGAGCTTTTTCGGTTCGATCACATCGCCCACGCGCAGCGTGATGGTCATTTCGTCGTATAATTCCGGCGGGGTCATGCGCCAAAGCAGCATATCTGCCGAGATGCACAGCACTTTCAGTTCGCCCGTGCGCAGGCGCGACATGACGCCCAGGCGCTGCCATTCGCCCTCGCGGCTCATGGCGGTGCGCACAAACTGTCTTTCGCGCGGCAAAAAAGCGCCCGCGCCCATGGGCAGGTATTGGGAAATATCATCGGCGATACGCGCGGCTTCGCGCTCGCCCGGGGCGACATAAAGCACCGGACGGCCCGTTTTTTCGGCGACGGCGGCGCACAGCGCGGCCTTCACGCCCTCGCTCACTTCGTAGGCGGCCACGCCGAAGGGCGCGAGAATGCCATCGGTCAATTCCTGCAAAAATGCGGAGTCAATCAGCCTGGACAGCACCTTGTCAGTCATGTTTTCCTCACTTTCCATGTACGCAAAGACGCCCGCGAAGGGAAAAGGATACCCCTGCGCAGGTAAAAAAAGTATACCAGATGGGGTGTGCGCAAGTCAATGCAATTTCCTGTTGATATGGAAGCGTTTCCGTTTTATAATATGCGGAGATTTTCATGTTTTACGCCTGGGAGGGTTGCATGGCTCGAGATCTGACGCGGGGAAATCCGCTCAAGCAATTGATTTTGTTTTCTTTGCCGATCCTGCTTGGCAATCTCTTTCAGCAGCTGTACGGCATGGTGGATACCGTGATTGTAGGCCGTTATCTGGGGGAAAACGCTATGGCGGCGGTGGGCGCTACGGGCTCGGTGCATTTTTTCATTCTGGGCTTTGTCAACGGCACATCCACCGGCTTTGCTATCCGTACGGCGCAGGCCTTTGGCTCGGGAGACAAGCAGGAGGTGCGCCGCTCTGTCCGCGCGTGCATGATCCTGGGCGTTGTGCTGACGGGTTTTATGACGGCGC
>JAZQXQ010000016.1:0-1917 GCA_045632965.1 Clostridia bacterium | reverse complement strand
GGTTTGCCTCCTTAAATGACGGTGCCCTTCCGGCGCAGATTTTCGCGCAGGGCGGCGACGTTCACATCTTTTACTTCAATGGCCTGCTGCGCGCTCATGGCGGCGGCAACGCCGGCAGCCTGGCCTGCGCCCATGGCGCTGGCCTGTACGCGCAAAGAGGCAAAGGCCTGGCGGTCGGCGGACAGACAGCGGCCCGCGACCAGGAGGTTGGGCTGATTTACCGGCACCAGCGCGCGGTAGGGCACATAGGCAGGCTTTTCGAGGAAATGAACGCTCTGCTCGTACACGTTGTTCGAGTGAATATCGATGGGATGGCAGCCGCGGGAGATGCTGTCCTCGTATTCGTAGGCGGTCAGGTATTCCTGCGCGGTGATGGTGTGCAAGCCTACGATGCGGCGCGTTTCGCGCACGCCCGCCTGCGTAGCGGCATAGGATACGCGGCAGTTCTTGAATTCTTCAAAGTTGTCGCGCAGAATCTTGGCGAGGGTGAAAATATCCTCGCGCAGCTTGCATTCGGCCGTGGTAAAATTGCGGTTATCGCAGGCGTTGCCGGGCGTGCGGGTGGTATTGACGGTGACGCAGCCGTCGCGCAGAAGCGTGCAGAACCACGGGCCGCCGAAGGTGGGCATTTCCATGATTTTGCTCAGCTCCAGCATCTTTGCGCGCACGGGCTCGCAGTGGCAGTTGACGCCCTGCTGATTGTGGTGCATGCACTGGAGAAGCTCGCTGTCCGTATCCACGCCGTCCAGGCAGAAATAATAGGACAGGGGCTGCAGCGGCTCGCCGTTCATGGGCTGCATAGGAACTTCCGCCATGTTGGCCAGGTCCGCGTCACCCGTGCAGTCGATAAATACCTTGCTCTCGATAGCCTCGGCGCCGTTTTTGTTTTCGATGGTCACATATTTGATGCGGCCGTCCTCGCGCACGCAGCCCGTGAGGTAGGAATGCATGTAAAGATCCACGCCCGCTTCCAGCACCATGCGCTGAGCGCAGAGCTTGTAAAGCTCGGGATCGAAGGCGACGTTGTGCAGCGGCTTTTCAATCAGTGCGCCGCCCATTTCCTCCAGGCGCTTGATAAACTCCCACGGAATGCCGCCGATGACCAGCGCATTGTTATAGCTGAACACGCTGATGGGCGCGACCAGACCGGCGGTTGCCATGCCGCCGAGGAAGCCGTATTGCTCAATCAGCGCGGTCTTGGCGCCTTCGCGGGCAGCGGCGATGGCGGCGATGAAGCCCGCCGGGCCGCCGCCGCAGATGACGACGTCGTAAGAGCCCACAACGGGGATATTCTTTTTCATTTCAATGGTCTGCATGGCATTCTCTCCTTATTTGGCTTCGCCGGCAAAGCAGATAGCGTCCGCGGCGCGGAGCTTTTCGTGGAGGGTATCGATGCTGATATCCTTGGCGGCGGTGTTTTCATCGCACAGGGCGGCGGCGATGCCCGCGGCCTCGCCGATGGCCATCACCGTGGCCTGCACGCGGATGGAGGCGTAGGAGGCGCGGTCTGCCGAGATGCAGCGGCCAGCAGCGAGGAGGTTGTCATATTCCTGCGGCACCAGCGCGCGGTAGGGGATGTGGCCGGGCACGGGCAGATGTGTGAGAATCTGC
Source organism: Clostridia bacterium (assembly GCA_045632965.1). GTDB lineage: Bacteria > Bacillota > Clostridia > Christensenellales > Aristaeellaceae > SFMI01. Next base: position 306 of record JAZQXQ010000016.1, on the reverse strand, counting down.
GAGTTATCCGTGGCGGAATGAATGTCCATCGGGTGCGCACAGCAGGCGATGGAATCGGGATAGACGGTGTTTTCAAGCACTTCCTTGCCCTTGACGGTGGCAATGCCCCGGATGTGGCGCGTTTCGCGGATGCCTGCCTGGATAGCGTTGGCCACGATGCGGCAATCCTTGAACTCGGGATAGCGCGCGCGCAGCAGCTCTACCAGACGGAAGGCGGCCTCGCGCATCTTTTCTTCGGACTGCGTCAGGCTTTCGCGGTCGGTGCCGTTGCCGGCGGTGCGGGTGATGTTGACGGCAATGAGGTTA
>JAZQXQ010000015.1:0-10625 GCA_045632965.1 Clostridia bacterium | reverse complement strand
GGGTGGGTTTGGGAGGGGCTTTGGGCTCCAAAGCCGCCTCCCAACGTCCCCCAATCACTTCACATCAAACGCATACACGCCAACGCTGTCGTAACCCCAGCTCGCGTAAAAGCGCACTTCCACGCGCTTCGTGCCATCGGGCAGCTTCATACGCACCAGCATCTCGTGATTCTCCTTCACCTGCGCAATTTCCTTGCCGTCCGCCAGCACAGTAAACTCTCTGGCCAGCGTCGCAGGCATGTTCACCTTGTAATCCTTGCGCGGCGCGTGCATCTGAATGGTAAACAGCTGCATCTTCTTGCGCGGGGAAATGCTCTTGCGCGAGAAATCGGGATCCAGCACCATGCGCAGCTCGCCGCCCCGCACAGGCTCGGGCAATTCCATGGCAAGCTTTTGCCCGACAGGTACCTTGATGCAATGCTCCTCGCCCTCGTGCGGCCGCTCCCAGCCATCGTGCAGAATCGCCTTCTCGGCATCAGTTACATTGTAACCAGCCTTTGCGGAAACCTCGCCGACTTCGCGCAGCGAGCCGGGAATATAGCAGCCGTCCTCCAGCAATTTTGCCTGCAGTTCGACAATGTGCTTTTCCCCCACAGCACGGGGATCCACGCCCTCACGCACGGCAATCGCCGCCGCCGTACCCACCGCCTGGCCCATCACCGCGCAGGTCGCCATCACGCGGGTGGCGCTCATGGCCATGTGCGTGGCACTGATATTGCGGCCCGCAAAGGAGAGATTGTCCACATTGCGGGAATACAGGCTGCGGTAGGGAATTTCAAAGGGCACCTTGGGCGGGATGTGATGCGACGAGTAGCCCATGTAGTAAAAGCCCTTGGGATCGTGATTATCCATCGTCCAGCCGCCAAAGGCCACGGTATCCGGGAAATGCACGCCGTTTTCCAGATCGCTCTGCGTCAGAATATGATCGCCAAGGCAGCGGCGCGTTTCGCGCTTGCCGGGCAGCAGGCCGATGAACTCCAATTCCCAGTTGTCCGCACCATGGTCGCCGCGATTCTTGATATGATCCCACACGCCCATTGCCACACGCACCAGTTCCTTGCGGATTTCCTCGGCGTCACGCAACGGATCTTTTTCTTCCTCGCCGCCCAGCTCAATCCACCAGAAATTGCCCTGTGTGTTGATAAAATCATGCGAATGCATAAACAGATCTTCATCCGTTTCATACACATACGCATCAGCGGGCGGCGTGAAAGGCACGGGATGATCGGGCTCACGGGTGGTGAGCATCAGCGTGTTGCCCATCGTACCGCGATCAGCCACGTCGTTGGCGCCATATTCGTTAAACTCATCCTTGGCTTCACGCCCCACGCGCATATCCGCGCCGGCCAGCGCCGCCAGAATGCTGTCGCCCGAGCAGTCAATGAACTGCTTTGCGCATACTTCGTGGAAGGTATAGGTCGTCGTCTGCCAGCCAATGGCGCTGACAATGCGGCTGCCGTCCATCTCCGCGTGCAGGCAGGAGCAGTTGAGCAAAAGCTCAAGATTTTCCTCCGCCACTGCTTTTTCGTACAGCACATGATCCCACTCATGCCAGTTCATCAGGGGATTACGATAAATATTAAGTAACTCGATTTCGGACAGAATACCCGTTTCACGGTTTTCAATGCCCTTGGCGCCGCGCACCGGCACGCGGATCTCGCTGCTGGCATTGCCGCCCAGCACCGCGCGATCCTGCATCAAAACAACCTTCGCGCCGTGGCGCGCCGCGGAAATCGCCGCCAGCAAGCCCGCCAGACCGCCGCCCACCACGCATACGTCCGCGTCATGCGTGATCGTAGGCAGCTTTTTTTCTTCGGGCATAACAATATTGATATTACTCATTCCAGATACGCTCCATTCGCCTTCAGCACTTCACGCAGCTCCTGCGCATCCAGCTCAGCCGGCTGAATCCCCTTCTTCACGCACATGGCTGCCGCAGTGCCCGCCGCATGGCCAAGACCCATGCAGGGCGGCATCACGCGGATGGCGCCGGAAGCGTCGGGCTCCGCCGAAATGAAGCGGCCCGCCGCGATCAGCCCCTCAATCTCCTTGGGCACCAGCGTACCGTAGGGCACGCCGTAGTGCTTGCCGGGCTCGATAGGAATATACTGGTTGCTCTTGGGACCGAACTTGCCGTGCACGTCCACAGAGTTGGCGCACAGAAGAATAGCGTTCTCGGGGATCACCGCGCCCAGCACGTCGTCCACCTTCAGCGTCTCCTGACCCAGCAAATGACGCGTTTCACGGATGCCGATCTGCGGCGCAACGCTGAGCATTTTGGCGTTTTCGCAGCCCGGCACATACTTGCGCAGGAAATTGAAGATAATCTCCACCTGCTTGCGGCCTTCCATTTCGCCGCGGGTGAGGGATTTGGAATCCGTGCCGTCCACATGCATCACGCGCGAGGTATTGATGCTCCACTCGTCTTCCTTCACGCCGCGGAACATGCCGATAGACACGCGATCCAGATCCCAGTCGCCGTTTTCACGGGCTTCGGCCACACGCCAGTGGAAGGAGCGGTAGTTGATACCGTCCTTGCGGTAGAACATGTGCAGATGCTCTTCGATGTCCTTGTCGACTTTCTTCAGATCCACATTGCCGATGCGGAAGAAGGTCGTCGCAGGCTGCATTTTGCCGTTGCCGTCCGAGCCGATCAGCATGGGCGCGCCGGATTTGAAGCACACATCGCCGTCGCCCGTGCAGTCCACCACCATCTTCGCCGTCACAGCCTCCAAGCCGCCCTTGGCCGCAAAGATCGCGCCGGTAATGCGCTTGCCCTCCATGATGGGCTCGATAAACTGCACATGATAACGCACGTCCACGCCGGCCTCGGTCAGCATATCATCCGCCACGCGCTTGAGAATTTCGGGATCAAAGGGCGTTACATGCAGATGGCCCGGGCCAATATAGGACGTGAATGAAGACGCCGTGGGCACCTCGGACGGATGAATCGCGCCGCCTTCCGCTACCAGACGCTCCACCAGATCGCGGAAAATGCCCTGGATAAGCATCTGCTTGCCCTCGGCGTCATAGCAGGTCATAAAGGGGCCTACCAAGCCCGCCGTGGCCATACCGCCGCAGTAGCCGTAGCGCTCGCACAGCGTTACCTTGGCGCCTTCACGCGCCGCAGCGACCGCCGCGCACAGGCCCGCCGGCCCCCCGCCAACCCCCAGCACGTCGCAGTCTGCCACAACACGGACCGGGCTTTTTACCTGAATTTCACTCATTGCTTTATCCTCGCTTACACTTCGGGAATCACGACTTCAATTTCGCGGCCCACTTCATTGGAACGGATGATGGCGTCAATGATCGCCTGATTGATCACGATTTCCTTGGAGGATACCGTGGCCTCGCCGCCCGTCTTGATCGCATCAACAAAGGAGCGCAGCTTCTTGTAGAACAGATCGGGCGCCTCGTCCTTGGGCACTTCGAAGCTGATCTTCTTGCCCGCCACGTTCTTATAAATCACCATGGGCTTGGGCAGATCGCCGTTATAACAGCTCATGGAAGGAATGCGCAAGCCGCCCTTGGTGCCCAGGATCAGCGTATCGCCGCAGGTATCCATATTCATCGCCCAGGCAATGCGGAAGTCCAGAATGATGCCGCCTTCCAGACGGATAAAGCCCGCAGCAAAGTCCTCCACGCCGAACTTTTCGGCATATTCGGGATGGCCGGGGTAGTTTTCGGGATCCACGCCGAAGCTGTTGGAGGCATAGCCCGACACCGTCAGGGGCTTGGGATAGCCCACGGCGTTGAGCAGCATATCCAGCGAATAGCAGCCGATATCGCCCATCGCGCCGATGCCGCCCGTTTCCTTTTCAATGAAGGAGGTACCGTAGGGCGTGGGGATGCCGCGGCGACGGCCGCCGCCCGCCTGCATATAATACACCTTGCCCAGCTCGCCGGAATCGACGATCTTTTTGATCTGCTGGATATTCGCGCTCATGCGGGGCTGGAAGCCGATGGTGAGGATCTTGCCGCTCTTCTTTTCGGCCTTCATCACTTCGATGGCCTCATCCAGCGTCACCGTGAAGGGCTTTTCCAGCATGACGTTCACGCCATGCTCCAGCGCATCGATGGCGCAGGGCGCGTGCTGGGTGTTATAGGTGCAGATGCTCACGCCGTCCAGTTCTTCGTTCTCCAGCATATCATGGCCGGAGGAGTAGAATTTCGCGCCCTCCACGCCGTACTGTTTGGCAAAGGCTTCGGCCTTGCCGGGAATCAGATCGGCCAAAGCAACGACCTGAACATCTTCCATCTTCAGGTACTCGATGATATGCGCGCCGGCAATCCAGCCGCAGCCAATGATACCGATTTTCACCTTTTTGCCGGTGTCGATCGCCTGTACTTCATCGTGAATGGTTTCAAACTCATTGAGAATGTCTCTTGCCATGGTTTTACCCTCCCTTTCTATTTGAAAAAAAACGTGTACGCGAATGATCTCTTCTATCATTATATAAGGAGCGAAAAAATACTTCAAGTCCTTTTTTGTATGAATATGTCTGCTTTTTTCATGATATATGCGGACATACAAAAAGCGGCCGACTACGCAGCCGCTGTATTTATTCTTTTGTCGGCACCCAGTAGCGCTCCAAATCCTCATTCTCCTCCGGCTCATGGATGGTATACTCATATACCCCGCCGCAGCTTAAAATCGTGCGCCGGCTGCCCTCATTATGCGGATAGCAGGTAATCAGCACTTTTTCAAGCCCTAATTCATCCTTACAAAACTTCAGCGCCTCTTTCAACATGGCTTTGGCATAGCCTTTTCGGCGCTCACCGGGGCGCACGGAATACCCGATATGCCCGGCGTATTTTTCAAGATAGCCGTTCAGGCAGTGCCGCACCTGCAGCATGCCCACCAATTTATCATCATTTTCGCGCATAAGAATAAACTGCGTGGCAGGCACCCATTTTTCCGTCGCTTCCTGCATGGCTTCATTGGCACGCACCCATTCCAGCCACTCCCGCGCGCTGCCGACCTTTCGCAGCGGACCCGTACCGTCCATGGAAGAACCAGCGGCCAAAAACTCCTGCTTGTATTCCCACACCTGCTGCAAATATTTTTCTGTCGGCCGGATAAAGCGCACTCCTTCCATGGATATCACCCCTTTGAAAATTTTTCCCAGTATACATCAAAACAGGCCGGAGTGCAAGAACTCCAGCCTGTTTTGTGATTATTCTTCGATGTTGTCCAGATCAATGTTATATTCGTTCTTCTTGACAGGCTTGATAAAGCGCGTCATCTGCACGGATACTTCATAGAGCAATACCATCGGCAGCATCAGCATGCACTGCGATACTACGTCCGGCGGCGTCAGGAAAGCCGCAATCACGGCAATCGCCAGGACGACATACTTGCGATTCTTGGCCATTTTCTTGTAGGTCACCCAGCCATGGCGCGCCATGATGAAAATTGCCACCGGCAATTCAAACATCACGCCGAAGGGCAGCACGAAGGACAGTACAAAGTTAAAGTACTCCTTCACAGACCACATGGTATCCGCCACGCCGTCAGCCGCCTGCCAGAACAGATCGATCGCCAGCGGGAATACATACACATAGCAGAACACAACGCCGATCGTGAAAAGCAAAATCGCCGTGCCGACAATGCCGACAAACATTTTCTTTTCATTGGGATACAGCGCAGGTGCAACGAAATTCCAGATCTGCCAGAGGATCACCGGCATCGAAAACACGACGGCCGTGATCAGGCAAGTCTTGAACTTCATCATCAATGCGTCGGATACCGCCGTGGTAATTACCTCAATACCGCGCGAACGCACGGGAATGAGAATAAAATCTACCAGCGGGGTGCAGAACAAGTAAAACAGCACAAAGAATACGACAAATACCACGGCGACAGACACGATAAGCATTTTGCGGAATGCTCTCAAATGTTCTGCCAGCGCTTCTTTCTTTTCTGCTGCTGTCATGTTATCTTACTTGTTTTCCTCAGTTTCTTCGGTCGGATCCTTAACTTCCTTCTTGAATTCGCGGATGCTCTGGCCCAGCGCCTTACCAACGCCCGCCAGCTTGCCGCCGCCGAATACGACCAGCGCCAGTACCAGGATCAACAGAATTTCAGTTACGCCCAGTCTCATAATAGTATCCTCCTATGTTACTTCTTTTTTGCAGGCCCCAATCCGGCCTTTGCGCTCTTTTCTGCATCGCGGATGGCCTTCTGCGCCTCGCGCTCCGCCTGCTTGAGTTCAACTCTCGGGTCGATCTCACGCATAGTAGTGGCCAGGTCGCGCTCGGTGTCCTTGAGCTCTTCCAGCGTTTCATCAAGGCCGGTTTCTTCTTTGAATTCTTCAAACAGTTCCTTGATATAACGGATGGCACGCGCCAAGGCGCGCGCGACCTTGGGAAGATCCTTGGGACCCACGATCAGAAATGCGACAAGCAGGATCAGAATCAGCTCTCCGGAACCCATGTTGAACATGCTTCTTCTTACGTCCTCCCGTCGTCATTGTGGCATACGCGCATATTATACCAAAACATCGTATAAAATGCAATACGCCGGCTGCCGGCAAGCATCTCGTCGGCAACCGGCATATTTTGTAATCAGGGATAGAGGTCTTCTTCCACTTCGATCACTTCGATCAATGCCTGCGCATAGACCTCGCTCATGAACTTGGTGGAATAAAAGCCCTTGGCGCCATTGGAAGCAGTAACAACGCCGATATCCTGGTATTCAGGCTCAAACTTCATGCGCGCAGCAGCGCCCAGAAGCTCGTCTTCCGTCATCCAGAACGGCATATCCTTGAGCTTGCTGAACTGCGTGGGACGCGGATACAGCTGACAGTCGGAACGCGTAACGGTGGCGATGGTGTGCAGCAGATCTTTTTCACCAATCATCGCATCCAGCTCCGCATACTGCCAGGTCATGATCGTCTGGTCATAGTAATACGTATCCTTACGGCCCTTAAAGCAGGTAATATCCTTGAGTTCCTCCGGAACTTCCGCCGTACCAATCAGAGCAAGAAGGGCGCTCAACTCTTCCTTCTCCAGGCCTTCAGGCGTCTTCATCATCAGGAACTTCTTACCGGTTGTTTTACTCTGCTCTGTGCGAGCGCGCAGGCACTCATAGAGCACCTGCGCGCCGCTTTTTTTATTTTCGATTTCGCTCATTAACCGAGCAGGCCGAGCGCTTCGAGGTCGTCAGCGACGTCCTTCAGGTCGAACTTCTCGAGGGTGGCACGAGTGGGAGCACCATTCTCGTTCCAGCCGAATTCGTTGTAGAACATGGTCAGAGCATCCTGCCAGTCGGCACGGCTCAGGTAGGTGTTGCCTTCGGTGTAGGCCTTTTCATCATTGTAAACCCACTCGGCGACAACGTCATGCGTGTTGCGCATGTCGGTGGTCTTGTAGGCCATGATGGTCATGGCGCGATGCAGCTGGATGTCGCGTTCCACGGCGTGGTCGAGGGATTCCTCGGTCCAGTCTTCGCCGGTGATGGCAGCCATGTACTGAGCTTCCACGCTCAGGTCGCCGCGATAGCCGCGTTCCTTGCGGGGAGAGAAGGTCATGGGCCATACCCAGTTGCACAGGGTGAAGCTGTCATGCAGCACCTGACGCATTACGCCGAACTTGGCGAACTTCGCCTTGGCAGCGTTCATCTTGGTGTAGTTGCTGGGCTTATCCAGAGCGCCTTCGCCGAAGATGTCTTCGATGATGTTGCGCTGGATTTCATAGGGCAGACCGGAACCGGTGATGTTCACGATGGTATGGCACATACCGTCGCGGTTGTACAGCACGTTGGTCAGCAGGCCAACCTGAGCAGCACACTCGGAAGAATGATGCTTCTTGCCGCCCATGGGGCCCCACAGGCCCAGAGCCTTGGAGTTGAGGTATACATCGCCCATCAACTCGGGGAAGGTCTTGGCAACATAGTACGCGCCCTGAGTGAGCTTATACATGTTGTGGTTGGGGTTGATCAGCGCAGCCAGGAACTCGTCCAGAGCGGTCAGATCGCCGTTGTTGGCACGCTCCCAGGGCAGAGCATTGTACTCTTCCTCGGTCAGGATCTGCTTGAGGATCTTGTGATCATCAGCCAGGGTGTAGTTAATGGTGGTGGCCAGTTCGCCGTAGTTGTCCCACAGACCGATATCGTCAACCTTGATAGCGGCATATACACGACGCATCAGATCGCCATCGCCTTCAACGGCGCCGGAATCGGGAGTGTTCTTTACCAGGTCATGCAGACCATGGCCGCGGTTGCCCAGGCAGGTGTTGGCATGAGCGCCGACAACGCCAGTACGCTTTTCGATTTCGGGAATATATACGGAGCCGTAGCAGCGGATGGGGCAGGTCGCGCAGCCAGTCATCTTGACGGTGTAGGCTTCAGCGGCAGCGCCATGGTCCTTCACGGCCTTCTGGCAGCGATAGCCAACCAGAGTGGGCTGACCAGGAGCGGATTCACCGGTATCGATGGGGCCGCCTTCAGCAGCGCCCCAGGTCATGCCGGGATGGCCGGTCCAACGGGAGGACTTGTTGCTGTATTCAGACCAGGACTGCATAACGGTGGGGATAACGTGGTTGTTGTTGGAGCCGATCAGGTCCTTCATGACGTAGTCATTCAGTTCCATAACCTTCTTGGGATCGGCAACCTGCATGCCCTGCGTGCCGTAGAACGCGATGGCCTTGCACTTCTTCTGACCCATGATGCGGCCAGTGCCGGCGCCGCCGCAGTGGGCGATACCGGTGATAACGCAGGACAGGTTGACCAGGTTTTCACCAGCCTGACCGATGGACACGACGTTCACACCGGCGGTGGTTTCCTTGGTGATCAGAGCGGTGGTCTCGCGGTTGCCCTTGCCCCACAGGTGAGCGGCGTCGCGGACTTCCGCAGCGTTATCGGTAACATAGATGTAGCAGGGAGCATCGCTTTCGCCTTCGATGATCACAGCGTCGAAGCCGCAGCCCTTCATCATCACAGCAGTGTCGCCGCCCATATGAGCGTCAACGATAGCGCCGTTCTCGGTGAAGCAGGACAGGGTAGCGATGGTGGTGCGGCCGGAACAGGGCGCATTGGAGCCGGTGTTGGGGCCGATAGCGAAGACCAGCTTGTTGTCCACAGACTTGGGATCGGTGCCGGCGGGAACTTCGTCATACATAATGCGGTTGGCCATGCCCTTACCGCCGATATACTTGAAATACTTTTCACTGCTTTCCACAGTGCAAGCCTTAGTGGTCAGGTTAACGCGAAGCAGTTTACCAGTCCATCCGTACATAATGGAACACCTCCTATATTAATATGCAGCTTACAGAGCAGCCGCGATTTCTTCCCAAGTGACCATCTTCAGAGCGCTGGTGGGGCAGCCGGCAACGCAGGCGCCGCAGCTTACGCACTTGGTAGACTTCTTGGTGTCAACGTCGATACGAGGCATGTGCCAGGGGCAGGCATTGGCGCACAGGCCGCAGCCAACGCACTTGGATTCGTCGATCTTACGAATGCCGGTGCCTTCTTCAACGTAGATAGCCTTCATGGGGCAAGCGTTCATGCAGGCGGGATCCTTGCACTGCTTGCAGGTTTCGGGAGCGCAGCTCCAGGTGCCGAACATGCCGCCATTGTGATGGGGATCTTCGGAAACGCCGTTCACGCCGGTGGCAGCCTTATCGAAGTTCAGGTTCTCACGGGCATGGATGCGAGCCATGTAGGGATGGCAGTCGCCGTCATTGGCCAGGGTGCAGTTGATTTCGCAGCGCTGGCAGCCGGTGCACTTCGCAGCGTTGGCAACGAGCACGTAGTCGGGGGTGGCGATCACGTTGACCAGACCAGCCTCGGCCTGAGCCTGGGTGCAGCCGAGCAGGGACAGCATGCTGCTGGAGAGCGCGACGCCGGCGAAGCCCTTACCGGTCAGCTTCAGGAACTGACGACGAGTATACTCGCGGCTAAGCAGCGTCTTCTTGTTTTCAGACATAACAAAACCTCCTTGTTAAATTGGGTTTGTGGGGATATAAGCAAACCTGCCGGATCGCACACCTGTAGCGCAACTCCCGGCAGGCTTCTTTGCAAAAGGCGGGCGAAGAAATTGCTCCCTTCACCGAATGGTCTGTAAGGCCGCGTGGGTCTATGCAGACTCGAAGCATTGCTTTACTGCTATACTATACCATATTCAGTAGCGCAAAATCAATACATATTTATCTTTTCCATGTGAAAGTTTTTTCTTTTTTAACAATTACATCGTCACTTTCTGTATTGACAGGCGCATATTGCCACCGTATAATACATGTATAAGCTGCAAAGCGTAGTCCTCCGAGCCTGTATGTCTAAAGAGTTTCTCCATGATATGCCGGCCTGAGCAAAGCTCAAAGGGTAAATCTGGAAACGGATTTGCCTTCCGTATTTGAGAAGGAGCACGAGATCATGAAAAGATATGTGTGTACTTAGGTGTGAATCCGCCCTTTTTCCGGGCGTGATTTGGCGCCTTTTTGTTTTTGACTGACGCTTTGCAAATACTGAACAGGAGATATTCTCATGAAAGAATTGATTTCCCTGCTGCTTGTTTTGTCCCTTTGCCTGATGAGCGCCGCTTTCGCCAAGTCCACCTCCGTCGCCATCGACGCCCCCGCCGATGACGCAATTGTCTTTTTTATCACCGACGGCAAAACCACCGTGG
>JAZQXQ010000014.1:0-5822 GCA_045632965.1 Clostridia bacterium | reverse complement strand
TGCTCTGCAATCTGCATGCGCAGCTTTTCCGCGCCGATCGCCTCCTCCTGCAAAGGATTAAAGCACGCAATGCCCTCGCTTTTAAGCGTTCGCACAATCTCTTCCACCAGTTCGGGACGCTTTTTGATCACCGCGCGGTATTTGTTCTGATACCGGAGCATGCGCGCGTGATCGCCCTCGGATAACTCCATCACCGCCGCACGCACGCTTTTTCCCTGCCCGCGCTTTATCAATACATCGCGCATCAGCTTTCGCACTTCGTCCTCGGTGAAAGTTTCAAAGGGCTCGGCGCGGCGCATGGCGGAATGATCCTGACTGCGCAGGCGCATATAATAGTAATTGCGCACGCTGTTGGGCTTGCGGCCCAGCTTGTCGCCCATCTCCTCAAAAACGCTGCGCAGCGGCTGCCCGCTTTCATTGGCACGGCGGATTTCGTCCCAAAGCCGATCAATTTCATCCTCACGCCAGCCGGCGCGCGAAGGCTTGAGCACGGTCTTTTCCATTGAGCATTCCTCCATTGCTTGCATCCTTACTCCACATAGTATGCACATGGAAAGTGCAGAATATGCCTGAAAAAAGCAACACAAAAATAAAATTATTAATTTTTCGTGAAGGCATGCAACAAAATGTTCATCTGTTTCGTCTTATGGATGGAGGTGGAAAAAATGCTGTATTCTTTTAGCACCACGTATCACATCAAACTGGACCCTGCGGGCTGCAGTGTATATATCCTGGGCGAAACCTATCAGCTGACCCAGCAGGAGTATTTGCTTTTTGATCAGTTGCTGCAAAGCGCGGTGGACGCCCGCCGCCAGGGCACGCCGGTACGCGCCGTCAGCCGCGCGGAGCTTTTGCGCACGGCCTGGGGCAGCGCGGCGGAATACGCCACGCGCACGGTGGATGTGCATGTGCAGCGGCTGCGCGCCAAGCTTGGCAGCGATCTGATCACGACCGTGTACCGGCAGGGATACTGCATCAATCCCGCCGCGCTGAACAAACTGGCTGCGGCCATGTAATGCGAAAGGGTAACGCGCCTTGCGAGGCGCTACCCCTCATCCGCTTCGCTTTCGCTCAACACCTTATCCGCGCCCTCAAAGTCGCATACTCCCTTTCGGTCGTCTGCTCGTTTCGGGCGAAGGCTCCATCTGCGCTTCATCCCCCACAGGGGGCGCTTGATTCCGCCTCCCTCGAGGGGAAGGCAAGATTCAACATTACCTGACAAGATTTGTTATGAAGCAGACACCCATATGGCTTCCCCTTGAGGGGAAGCTGTCACCGAAGGTGACTGATGAGGTGTAGCCGCCGCAGCGGCGTTCCCTATCCAACAGAAGGAGGACACAATCATGATTATCTGCGATACCCATTGCGATACTTTGTATAACCTGCAGGTGCATCCCGGCCAGCCGCTTGACGTGACGATGGAACGCCTCAAGGCGGGCGGCGTCAGCGTGCAGACCATGGCCATGTACGTCGGCCCCGGCCGCAAGGGCTGCGATGTGGAGGCGCTGATGGCGGGCATGCTCAATCATCTGGAAAATCTCAAGGCCGCCGGCTGGAAGCAGATTGACGATCCCAACGAAGCCGTGGACGGCGAAGTGGCGGTCATGCTGTCTATGGAAGGCTGCGAGCCCTTTGATCTGGGCCTGTCGGTGATTGAGGAATACCGTCAAAAGGGCCTGCGCATGGCGGCGGTGACGTGGAATCACGAAAACTCGCTGGCGTATCCTGCGTCCTCGGGCAGCAAGGAGGGCCTGAAGGAATACGGCGTGAAGGCGATCAAGGAGATGCAGCGCCTGGGCATTGCGGTGGACGTATCGCATTTGAACGAAGCGGGCTTTTATGATATTTTCAACAAGACTGATATGCCGCCCATGGCCTCGCACTCCAACTGCGCGGCAATTGTCAATCATCCGCGCAACCTGACCGACGATCAGCTGCGCACGATGTTTAAAAACGGCGGCTATGTGGGCATCAATTTCTGGCCCACGATCCTCGGCCCTGATCCTGATCTTGACACGGTGGTGGATCACGTGGATCACATGTATCAGCTGGGCGGCGAGGGCAAGGTGGGCTTTGGCTCGGACTTTGACGGCATTGAACGCAAGCCCCGCGGGCTGGATAACCCCAGCGATTTCCCCAAGCTGGTGGAGGCGCTGCGCCGCCGCGGCTTCAAGGAAGAGGACGTAAAGGACGTGGCCGGTCTGGGGCTGCTGAAGTATTATCAGCGGATTAAGGTGTGATAAGGAACGCCGACCGCAGCGGCGTTATTTTCTAAGCATTCTCTCTCGAAAATTTGACAAGTCGCATACTCAGGTGTACAATGGGACATCATACCAATGCGGAGGAAATGTATGGGTATTATTGAGTCTCGCAACAAGGAAGAAGCCCGCCGTGAGCATAACGGCGTTGTGTATTTTGACCGCGGCGTACTGAAGGGCCGTGACGGCAAGCAGTATCAGCGCTTCGCCATCCAGACGCATTTCGTCGAGGTCGGCGAGGATCCCGCCAAGCTGTTTGAGCAGTATGTGCGCCCGCTCTACCAGCAGGGCGATATGGTGGCCTTCGGCGCGAAGGTCATGGCCATGTGCACCAAGAACGTGCGCACCAAGGAAGAAGTCAAGCCCGGCTTCTGGGCCAACTTCCTGTGGCGCTTTGCCGGCATCAATCACACGGGCGTGGGCATGCATGAGCCCCGCAAGCTGCAGCTGGTCATCGATATCTGCGGCCTGCCGCGCGTACTGCTGGCCGTGTTCCTCAGCGCTGTGACCAAGCTCTTTGGCATCCACGGCGTGTTCTACAAGGTGTGCGGCAAGGGAGTGGCCGGTATTGACGGCTTCTACTACCGCTCCAGCTTTGAGCGCTATAAGGATCTGGCGCTGATCAACCCCGATAATCCCGTTGAGCTGTGCAATGATCTGTACCGCAAGACGCTGATCCCCGTGGTGCTGATGGACGCCAACGACATCGACCAGAACCAGCTGGGCAAGTGCGACGCCTTCCCGCTGACGGACGAGCAGATTCAGGATGCGCTGAAAGACAATCCCCACGGTCAGGGCGACGAGCTGACGCCGTTTATTCTGATTCGTCCGGTGAAATAATCAATTGGCAGCCATGTGCCCAAGGAATTCCTTTGGCGCAGGGCTGCTTTTGCTATTATACAAAACGAAATGGATGGGAGATAAAAATGTCTAAACAGTTTGCGTGGAAGAGAATAGACGCTGCTCTGCAGGAAATGAAGCAGGCCAGCGATGAAATCTGGGAGTATGCGGAAACGGCGTTTCTGGAAACGAAATCCGTCAAAACGCTCTGCGATATTCTGAGAAAAGAAGGCTTTGAAACGGAGGAAGGCACGGCGGGCGTCGCCACGGCCTTCAAGGGCACGTTCGGCTCCGGTAAGCCGGTGATCGGCTTGCTGGGCGAATACGACGCGCTCTCCGGGCTGAGCCAGCAGGCGGATATCGCGGAAAAGCAAAGCCTCGTGGCGGGCGCTCCGGGACATGGCTGCGGCCATAACATGCTGGGCGTCGGCGCGCTTTATGCGGCGATCGGCATCAAGGAATATCTGCAAAAAACAGGCAAATCCGGCACGGTTGTGTATTTTGGCTGCCCGGGTGAGGAGGGCGGCTCCGGCAAGGCGTTTATGGCGAAGGGCGGCGCTTTTGATGACCTTGATGTGGCTATCACATGGCATCCGGGCGATCTGAACAAGGCAGATACCGCCGCCAGCCTGGCCAATTATCAGGTGGCTTATAAATTCTACGGCGTCAGCGCGCATGCGGGTGGCGCGCCGCATCTTGGCCGCTCTGCGCTGGATGCGGTGGAGTTGATGAACATCGGCGTGCAGTTCCTGCGCGAGCATGTCATCCCTGAAGCGCGCATGCATTACGCCATCACCAATACCGGCGGATATTCGCCCAATGTGGTGCAGCCTTACGCCGAGGTGCTGTATCTGATCCGCGCGCCGAAGAACTCGCAGGTGGAGGAAATCTATCAGCGGGTCAATAAGATTGCCGAGGGCGCCGCGCTGATGACGGAAACAAGGGTTGAAATTGACTTCGTCAAGGGCTGCTCCAGCCTGATCAGCAACCACACCATCGCCAAAAAGCTGTGGGAAAATCTGCACGAGGCCGGCGCGCCCGAATATACGGAGGAGGAAATGGCCTTCGCCAAGGCGATGCACGAAACGGCGGCGCATCCCTACAACAATCTTGAAAAGGCCGCGGCGAAATACGGCAAGGCGGACAGGCAGGAAGTTTTGTCCCATAAGGGCGAAGCCATCCACCGCTTCGTGCTGCCCTTCCTTGACAGCACCCCGCAGAGCTTTGGCTCCACCGACGTGGGCGATGTCAGCTGGGTTTGCCCGACCGCGCAGATTTATACCGCAACGTGGGCGGCCGGCACGCCGGGGCATTCGTGGCAGGTGGTCGCACAGGGCAAGAGCGGCCTTGCGCTCAAGGGCATGCTCCGCGCGGCCAAAGCCATGGCCGGCGCGGCGATCGACATGATCGAGGATCCCGCTGCGGTGGAAGAAGCCAAGGCGGAATTTATCGAGGTTCTTGACGGAGAAAGCTATCAGTGCCCCATCCCGGACGGCTGCAAGCCCCGCGCGATTGGCTTGACGAACGGATAAACAGTGAAAAAGACAGGTCTTTCTGCGGGGTGAGGGATAGGGATAACGCCGGTTGCGACCGGCTACACCTCATCCGGCTCGCTATGCTCGCCACCTTCCCCTCAAGGGGAAGGCTTTCCGGGGAGCAGACAACCAAAAGGCTTCCGCTTGAGGGGAAGCTGTCACCGAAGGTGACTGATGAGGTGTAGCGCTCCGCAGAGCGCGTTACCCCCAACCCCGCCCGTTCCGCCGCGGCGAAACTGCGACGCTGCCACGTAGCAGGCCGATTGCGTTTGCGCAATCGTACGCGCGAAGCGCGCAGAAAAAGAGGCGTAAGCCGAGGGGCGAGCTTGCTCGCACATTCGGTCTTTCGTCTCTTTTTCGTATAGCCTGCGCCAAACTTTTACGCAAACAGGATTGGTTTTCGAGGGAGCTCGAAGGAGGCTTTTACCTTAAAAGCCGTCCCTCGAACGTCCCCCCTTCACCCTTGAAAATCTTCTCCCCATGCGCTATAATAAACCCATCCCGATGAACGGAAAGGAGCATATCACGATGAGATTTGACGCAAAAACCGGCCTCGCGACGGAACTCTACGGCGGCGCGTGGGAAAAGCCCGCGGGACATCTGCAGGGCATCGCGGCGGATGACGAAAATAACTATATGTATTTTTCCTTTACCGACCGGCTGGTGAAGGTGGATATGCATTCGGGCGAGATCGTGGGCAGCGTGACGGGCCTGCTTGCCGGCAGCATCTATGGCGGCGGCGCGCATCTGGGCGATTTGGCCTTCTATAACGGCAAGGTGTACGGCTCGCTGGAGTATAAGGCGACGGAAAAATTCTATATCGCGGTGTTCGACGTTGATAAGATCACCGGCATGGATATCGATTATAAAACCCCCGGCGTGATGACGACGATGTATATGGATGAGGTTGTCAGGGACTATCAGGATAACCTGAACGCTGGCGAGCACGAGAACGCGCCGGACTCGCTGGGGCATAAGCATGGGTGCTCGGGCATCGACGGCATTACCTTCGGTCCGCTGCCCGGCGACGACAGCGGTAAAATCTACATGACGGTCGCCTACGGCGTGTACCGCCATGTGGGGCGCACGGATAACGACTATCAGGTGATCCTCGCGTATGATCCCGATGAATTTGCGGACGCGCATTTTGACCAGAACAATCCCCATGAGATCGGCCCCAAACTGTATA
>JAZQXQ010000013.1:0-2918 GCA_045632965.1 Clostridia bacterium | reverse complement strand
AGCAATGAAAAGGCGCCGTATGACGCGCAGACGCAAGTGACGCTGTACGGCGTTGTCAACGGTCAGCATTATACCTATGTGGATGAAAAAACCAATCTGATCACTCCGCGCGTAAAGCTGAGCTTTTTTGACGAAGTGAACAAATAACCCCCAATAAAACCGAAAAAACGCCAAAATGTTTACAAAAGTTTACACGGGGCTTCACAGAAGCATTTGTTTTGTGTATAATAAGGCTGAATGATTTACATAATGACACGATATGGAGGGAACGTATTGTGACCAGATTGCTTAAAGCGTGGGAAAAAGACCCGACCAGCGTGCCTCATGGCCCCCTTGGCCTTATTGCCATGGCGGGCTGCGAAGAACTCGGCGAAAAGATTAACCGTTGGCTGATGACCTGGCATAACCTGCAGGAAGTGCAGGATGAAGAATACTTCACTTCGCCCGGTGTTGACCGCGATACCTTCCTGATGAAGGCCTACTGCCCGCGTTTCGGTACGGGCGAAGGCAAGGCTGTGCTCAAGGAAAGCGTGCGCGGCTATGACGTTTATATCCTGGTGGATGTGTGCGCGCACAATGTGCATTACAACATGTACGGCATGGAAGTGCCCATGTCTCCCGATGATCACTATCAGGATCTCAAGCGCGTGATCGCCGCCATCGGTTCCAAGGCCAAGCGTATTACTGTGATCATGCCCATGCTGTACGAAAGCCGTCAGCATCGCCGCACCACCCGTGAAAGCCTGGACTGCGCCATGGCGCTGCAGGAGCTGGTGGGCCTTGGCATCAACGACATCATTACCTTTGACGCGCATGACCCGCGCATCTGCAATGCCGTTCCCATGTCGGGCTTTGAAAATGTGATGCCCAACTATCAGATGCTCAAAGCCTTGCTGCGCAACGAAAAGGATCTGCGCATCGACAAGCAGCACATGATGGTTGTGTCTCCCGACGAAGGCGCTGTCAACCGCAATATTTATTATTCCTCCGTATTGTCTCTGGACATGGGTATGTTCTATAAGCGTCGCGACTATACCACCATCGTCAACGGCCGCAATCCCATCGTTGCGCATGAATATCTGGGCGCGGATGTTGAGGGCAAGGATATCATCGTGGCGGACGATATGCTGGCTTCGGGCGATTCCATTATCGATCTGTGCCGCAACCTGAAGGCCCGCGGCGCCAACCGCATTTATGCGATTGTCACCTTTGCGTTCTTTACCTCGGGTGTGGAAATGTTCCGCAAGGCGTACGAGGAAGGACTGATCACCCGCGTGGTGGCTACCAACCTGACCTACCGCCGTCCCGAGCTACAGGACGAGCCCTGGTTTATCGTGGCAGACCTGAGCAAGTACATTGCCTACATTGTGGCGACGCTGAACCACAATCGTTCCCTGCATGGCCTGCTCAATCCCTATAACCGTATCAAGAAGCTGCTGGACGGCTATCGTGAGGAACAGGCCGCGACCGGCATCTCGATGGTGTAACAGAAGGAACTATGGACGAACAGAAAAACCTTTCCGCCGCTGAGGCGGAATATACGCTCGCCGCGCCGGAGGAGACCGCTAAAAAGCCGGGCCTCATGCGCGGCGCGCGCGATTTTATCGAGAATACCTTCAATTCCCTCAAAGGCAAGGATCTGAATCAGGCGGTGGAGGAATTCACTGGGGATATGACGCTGGTGATTGAGGGGATGAGCGAGGATTTGACTGCGCTTCGCCGCGATACGGACAAGAACAGCGCGCAATTGACCATCCTTGAAAATGACATGGATGCGAAGCGTGATGCGCAGCAGGAGGAGATTGCCGCCTTGCGCAAGGAGATCGAAGGGCTGACCAAGCGTATCAAAACGCTGGAAAAGCCCGATAAGAAGGCCGAAAAGCCCTCGCTCAGTACGATTCTCAGGCAAGTGACGTGGATTGTGGGCATTTTCAGCAGCGCCTGGGTGCTGGTGACGCTGCTCAAACTGATTGGAGGATAAAGATGCCTGCCTATCAGGAACTGGTGGAAAAATACAAAAAGCGCCGCCGCACGGACGTGGTGGACGCGGTGACGGCGGGGCTGTCGCTGGCGGACAACGTGGCGGTTGATCTTGGCGTGCTGGAAGATACCGGCCTTGCTTCGGAAATGGCCGAGACTGTCGCAGGCGTGCTGCCTTTTGCGGTGATTGCCGTGACCGAGCAGTGCAACGTGCTGCTGGGCAAAAAGACGGCCACCGCCGGTGCGAGTGACGCCACCTACCGCATGATCAAAACAGGCGCGGCAATGGGCGCGGGCGCAGCAGCTGTGGCAGCCGGCGCGGGTGCAATGGCTGCACTGCCGGTAGCGGTGGCGACGCGGCTGATTCTGGATAAATATCGCAACAGGAGCATGACAGGCTTCCGCGTATCGCAGCGCTCGCAGCGGCTGAAGGCGCTGATCAGGCAGCGTCAGGAAAACCACCTGGCAACAGAATAATAAAAAGGCTGCCTTCGGGCGGCCTTTTTGCAACCTGTGCTTTACATTTCTCCGTCAAAATGCACGCAGTGCTTTCTCGACAGACCGATTTTGAAATGATATGATAAAGCCGACACAGGAAAGGCGGCGATGGGATGAAACTTGGCGGTAATCTGCAGTATCTGCGCAAGCTTCACGGCAATATGACGCAGGAAAAACTGGCGGAGAAAATGGGCGTATCCCGGCAAACAGTCTCCAAATGGGAAACCGATGATGCGACGCCTGACATTGATAAACTGCTGGAACTGAGCAAGCTTTTTGGCTGTACGATCGATGCGCTCTTAAAAGAGGATCTTTCGCCGCAGGCGGATTATTACTCGCCTGTGACGGTTGTGACGGTGCCTGCATTCACGCTGGCGCGGTATGTGATGATCAGCCCGCAGCCGGAAGATGATATAAAAATGTATCTTGATCACTGGGCA
>JAZQXQ010000012.1:0-2061 GCA_045632965.1 Clostridia bacterium | reverse complement strand
AGCCGAACAGGAAAATGATGCATCGCATGAAAGTCTGCTTTAGCTGACTTTCGTGCGCGGTTTGTCGAAAATACTTTTTCGACAAACTGAAGCGGCAGAGAAAAATCTCTGCCGCTTTCTTATTTGGCATTGTATGTTTCCATAAATCTTTTGCGGAAGGCCTCATCATGGGGGAGATTGGCGCTCCACATGGCTTCGACGGCGCAGCCGAGGATGGGCGGCGCGTCGGAATCGATGAAGGATACGTCCCTTGGCGAAGCGGCTTTGAGTGCCTCGGCATATTCCGGGAAATTGCGGAAGATGCCGCCGTTGAGCACCAGCGTGTAGGCGCCGCCCAAGCGGCGATAAGCCGTCCATACCAGTTCGCCCAGATCTTTGATGCATTTGTCAAAAATCTGCGCGGCTGCTTTGTCGCCGGCCCTTCTTGCTTCAAAGACCACGCCGGCAAAGGAGGCGATATACGCGCGGCCTTTTTGATAGAGTGTTTCGATGTGATCTTCCATCGGCTCGCCGCATTTTTCGCGGATTAAGTCGGCGATGAGCGTCTTTTCGCCGCGGCCGTCAAAGGCGCGCACGGCGGCGAGGATAGCCTCTTTGCCCAGGATAAAGCCGCTTGAGCAGCCGTCAATCAGATAGCCCCAGCCGCCGATCACATCATACTGTTCGCCCTTGCGGATGGTGAGCGACGAGCCTGTGCCGCAGATGAGGCTGGCGCCGTCGCGGTGACCCAGCATGGCGGAAATCAGCGCCGGGCCGTCGCCTTCGATGCGTACAATATCGGCAGGCACTTTGGACTGCAGACGATCGGGGATTTTGCTGCCAAAGTACATGGCCGCCGCAACGCCGCCGTACAAACAGCGCACGCGGGGGATATCGTCGCCAAGCAGCGAACGGATGGCATGCAGATAGCGGCGCACGGCTTCGTCAAGCCCCAGATCCAAAGGGTTTGCGCCCGGGGTGATCACATGGCGCACAACCGTGCCGTCGGGCGTAAAGAGCACGCCGTCCGTCTTGGTGCCGCCAACATCCAGGGCGAGCAGATAATCGGGCATATTTGTTCCTTTCGGTTACAGCAGTCCCCAGTAATCGCGGGCGGGCACGGAGAATTTGCTGTAGGTGTTGTGGCCCTTTTTGATAAAGCCGCGGGGCTTTTCGTCAAGCTCCACAATGGCGTCAAGCTCGCCGGCGAGATAGCGGCGGATTTCATGCTGCACATCTTCAAGGCGCAGGAGCATGGCGCCGTAGCGGGCGGAAATGACCTCCCAGCCAAAGCGCTTGTTGTCGCGCTCCCACAATTCGCGGTGCGTTTCGCTCAGCTGCTTGTAAAGGCTTATCAATTCGGGCAGCTGCTCTTTAGCGACGAGCGAGAGATATTCGCGGTCGCCCTGCAGGTATTTATCGCGCAGGTACTGCTTAAGGGTGGCCTTTTTGATGCAGATATCAAACAGAAGCGTGGCGTAACGGCATTCGAGGGTGTTGTAGGGCTTCATCGTTTCGATGGCGGCCTTGGAGCGGGCGATGATCTTTTCAAAGCTGTCGTACTCGGCGATGTTGCACAAAGGATACAGCACGTCGCCCCACACCAGCTGCTTGCCGGGGCGGCTGTCCAGTTCGCTGGGGTAGAAATCGCCCCAGGCTTCAAACACCTTGCGCGGCACGCCGGTGAGGCATTCGCCGGCGAGGTGCACATCGCTTTCTTCTGCTTCGGGGCCCTGCCAGCAGGCTTCGGAGAAGATAGGCAGCATGTTCATGGCCAAAAGGGTATTCGTCTCTGCGCCGTCATCGCCCCACATGGTGGCAAGCACCGTATCTACTTTATGCTGCGCGCAGACCTTGAGGCCCACGGACATCGACGCTTCCGTGCGCTTGACCTGCGGCAAAAAGCCCGACCACGTCCATACGCCGCCGGCGAAGACTGTTTCATTGCACATCTGCTGATGGCGCGTGAGCATGAAATCGTAAATATCGGGATCGGTGTGGTAATAATCCCAGTAGCGAAGCGCGACGTCGGGCATGTTGTGAATGGCACTTTGAGGGATGAGGGCTTCCTTATCGCAGTAG
>JAZQXQ010000011.1:0-2233 GCA_045632965.1 Clostridia bacterium | reverse complement strand
CTGCTGCGCGGATGCATCGTCGCCAGCGGCAACGACGCCTGCGTCGCCTTAGCCGAGCACCTGGCCGGCTCCGAGGAAGCCTTCGTTCAACGCATGAATCAGCGTGCACAGGAGCTGAATCTTGAAAACACCCATTTTGTTAACTGTACCGGTCTGACAGCAGACGGACAAACAACAACAGCCCGTGATTTATCCGTCATCGCTGCAGAGCTTTGCAAATACCCTCTGTTTTTCAATTACAGCTCGCTGTGGCTTTCAAGCATCGTACATCCGTCCGGCCGGACAACCGATCTTACCAACACCAACAGACTGGTGAGATTCTACCAGGGCTGCGATGGCATGAAAACCGGCTCCTCCCCCGAAGCAAAATATTGCATTGCAGCAACGGCAAGCAAGGACGGCATGCGGCTGATTGCCATCGTTCTTGGCGCGTCGGGCAGTCAGATGCGCTTTGACGAAGCGCGCAGCATGCTGGAATACGGTCTAAGCATCTACAGACGTACCGAAATCATCGCCAAAGGCGAACTGACCGGATATACCGTGCCCGTCAATCACGGCGCGCGCGAAAGCATCCCGATTGCCGCCGGAAAAGGACTTTCCATGCTGCTCAAAAGCGGTCAGGAAAAGCAATTGAGCGTCGAACTTTCTTTGCCCGAAAGTATTTCTGCGCCGATGTCCTCAGGTGAACAAATCGGCCTCATCAACGTATATCTGAATAACCGGCAAATCGCTTCCCTGCCTGCCGTATTGGCCGATGATGCGCGCCTGCCCGGATACATTGAAGGCTTTCAGCGGATTTTAGAAACATGGCGCTAAAAACCAGCGCTGCATAAAACTTGCTATTCCCTGGCACTTGCTGTATAATAGAGTGTCGGGATTAATTTGTTTTCGGAGGAAAAATCACCTTGCTTGAATGGATGCGAACCGACCCCATCGGTTTCTTTTCTTTTATGATTTATCGCGCGCCGGCAGTGCTGATTGCGCTGACGCTGCACGAGCTTGCACACGGCTATGTCGCCTATCTGTGCGGCGATACCACCGCGCGTGATATGGGCCGCCTGACACTTAACCCCTTTAAGCATCTCGATCTTGTCGGCACCATCATGATGTTCACCGTCGGCATGGGCTGGGCAAAGCCTGTGCCCGTCAATCCCTACCGCTACCGCCATGGCGTGCGCGATGACTTTTTCGTTTCCATCGCCGGCGTCACCGTCAATTTCATTCTGTTCCTTTTGTCTACGATTGCATCCGTCGCCATTGCTCAGTCTTTAATTACGGACGCCTACGCTTCCTACTACGGATATCGCTTTTTCCTTTCTTTCAAAGAAAATGGCTTTTGGTATCTGCTCATGGGCGATGCTAAGCTTCTGCCCGAAATCATCAAGACCCCGTGGATGCTTCACCTCGCCCGCTTTCTTTTTCAGTTTGCACTATGCAATTTGGGTCAGTGCATCTTTAATCTTCTGCCCTTTCCGCCGCTGGACGGCTTCCATGTATTCAACGATATCCTTCTCAAGGGCAGGATCCGCCTGACGCACCAGGCTTTCCGCTATTCCATGCTGGCATTGTTTCTTATCATGAACGTCACGGACGTTGTAAGCAATTTCATCAGCGCCGCCATTGACGCAATTCAAAACGGTACACTGTCCCTTTTTCTTTCCCTCTTTGGTCTTTCGTGAGGTAACAGATGGAAATTACGTATCATCTCAGTCAATTTGACGGGCCGCTGGACATGCTGCTGTTCATGCTGGATAAGGCAAAGATCGACATCCGCGATATCTTTATCTCCGAGATTACCGATCAGTACATTAAGGCCGTAGAAAATTCTCCGGAGCTTGACATGGACGAAGCCAGCGCCTTTATTGCTGTCGCCGCAAGGCTCCTTGAAATCAAAAGCCACAAACTCCTCCCCCGCCCTCCCGCAGAGGAAGAGGAAGATCCCGAAGCTGCCTTCATCCGTCAGCTGGAGGAATATGCCGCCTTCAAGCAGATTGCCGCCGACATGCAGTCCTTTGAGCATGCCGCTGCGCTTGTTTATCATAAGCTGCCGGAAGAATATCCCCTGCCTCCGCCTTCCTTTGAACTGACCGGTCTTACTCTGGACGGTCTGATCAACGCCTTCGCCCGCGTGCTGGCGCGCAAACCCAAGGAGGACGAAGAAAAAAGCCCGCAGACCATGCGCCGCATCATCCGCGACGAGCATACCGTCCCCGCCTGCATGGCGCATATTCTG
>JAZQXQ010000010.1:0-7248 GCA_045632965.1 Clostridia bacterium | reverse complement strand
GCTGGTATTTGCCTATATCGGCACGCGCATCAAGCAAAAGGAAATGCAATCGGCCAACGGCGGGCAGAAGGTGAACCTGATGAAGATTATTCCCTGGTTCATCGGCGGCTTCCTGGCGCTGGCGGTGCTTAACAGCGTGGGCTGCATCCCGGCAGCGGCCGGCAGCGCGATCAAGAGCGCCAGCAAATTTCTGATGGTGACGGCGCTGGCGGCGATCGGCCTTGGCACCAGCATCACCGATTTTAAAAAGGCGGGCTTTGCCCCGATGCTGTACGGCATCACCATCGATACGCTGGTGACGCTGACGGCGCTGATTGTGATCTATTGCATGGGACTGATGTAAAAACGGAAAGACAGAGGCGGGATTTTGCCTCTGTCTTTTTTGTACAGACATGGTATAATGAAGAAAATCACCTTTAGATACAAGGAGCGAAGCACATGATTTTTCATCCGCAGAAGATGATCCCGGGCGAGGGCGGGTTTGTATTTTCGGGTGCGGTCAGCGCAAAAGCGCATGCGTGTCTGCATAAAGATGCGATTTACGAATTCTGGCATAATTTTTCGTATCAGGTATCCGATATCAGCCTGGAAAAGTGCGGAGAGTATGTTTTTCTTCTCGGTCAGGCGGAAAAGCTGCCGCTTGACGGATATGAATGCAGCATACACGTGACGAAAACGGGCATCTGCGTGCATGCCGAAAGTGAGCAGGCGCTTTTGCGGGGCTTTATGACGCTGCTGGATCGCTTCGAAGCGGCGGACGCGGAGGATGGGACGGCTGTTTGCGTGAATTGCTGCCAAATATACGACAAGCCGCGGATGGATATGCGCATGGTGCATTACTGCGTTTTCCCGGAAACGCAGCTGTGGGAGCTGGAGCGCTTTGTGCGCTTTTGCGGGGCGCTCAAATACACCCATATCGTGCTGGAATTCTGGGGCATGCTGCAGTATGACTGCCTGCGGGAACTGGCCTGGCCGCAGGCATATACCAAGGCGCAGGTGGCGCCCATTATTCAGACGGCGCACGACCTTGGCATGGAAGTGATCCCCATGTTCAACCACTGGGGGCATGCGGCGGCCTCGCGCGTGATGCACGGCAAACATGTGGTGCTGGATCAGAATCTCGCTTTGCAGACGTATTTTTCTGAGGACGGCTGGTGCTGGGATATCCGCAAGGACAAGGTGAAAAAGCTTTTGCAAAAGATCCGCAAAGAACTGACGGAATTGTGCGGCGCGGGCGGGTATTTCCATATCGGCTGCGACGAGGCGTACGGCTTTGAAATGAATAAGGAAAATATGGATTTCATCTGCGGGTTCATCAATGAAATTGCCGATGAAATGGAAAAGGAAGGCCGCCGCGTGATTGCCTGGGGCGATATGTGCCTGTACCGCTATCCGCACTACACCAATAAGTACAGCTGCAATGCGCCCTCGCCGGAGTGCGAAGCGTATATGATGGAGAAACTCAGCAAAAAGGTGCTGATCGCCGACTGGCAGTATCACGCCAAAGAGTATCCCGTGGAGACGGCGGACGTGTTTACCCGGGCGGGGTTTGACTGTATGCTGTGCCCCTGGGATGAGGGCGATGCGCAGATGAAGGCCGTGGTAAAGACCATCTGCGAGCAGAAACTCGCAGGCATGATGCACACCACCTGGCATACGCTCACGCGGGGGCTTTTCTACGTGACGATGGCGGCGATGGGCGGCTATGAGGATATCGCTGCCTGCGACAAGCGCAAGGTGCGCACGCAGTCGGCGGCGCTGTGGCGTAAAGTGATGCCCGTGCACGGCGATTATGAAAAGGCGGGCTGGAGCAAAGTACAGGTACATAGCGTATGGATCTGATAATTTATCTTTTGATCGTGGCTGCCACGGTGACGCAATCGGCAGCCACCAAGGCGTTCAACCGGCGCAGCACGCATTCGGCGGTATTCAATGCGGTGAAGGCCGGCACGGCGCTGATTCTCTTTGCGCTGATGGCGGCGCCGGGATTTGAGTTTCATTTGCCGACGCTGCTGATGGGATTGATGTACGGCGGGTGCCTGTGTCTTTCGATGTATGCCGGGTACAGGGCGCTGTGCCTGGGGCCGATGGCGCTGACGAGCATGCTGGCAGCCTTTTCGGTGTTGATTCCCCTGCTGTGGGGCGTGACGGTGGGGCAGGAGGTGCTGGGCGCTGTGAAGTGCGCGGCGCTTGTGCTTTTGCTGTGCGCCATTGTGCTGACGAATGCGGATAAACTGAAGCACGGGCAGAAAAAGCAGGAAAATCATCTGCTGTGGCTGATTTTTGTTGGCCTGACACTTTTGTGCAACGGTGTGGGATCGATATTGCAAAAGCAGCATCAAACGCTGTATCCGGAGGCTTACAGCCGGGAATTTATGTTCTTTGCCATGCTGCTGTGCACGGTGATTTTTGCGTGCGCTGCGCTCAAACGGCTGTCGTGTGCCAAGATCAAAGCGGTAAAGGGCAAGCGCTACGGCGTGCTCTCCGGCTTTACCAACGGCGTGGCGAATTTCCTTACGCTTTTGCTGGCAGGCTTTGAAAATGCGACGGTTCTGTTTCCGGTCATTTCGGCGGGTACGATTCTCGGCGCGCTGCTGTGCGGCCGGTTTGTCTTTAAGGAAAAACTCAAAATCAATCACTATGCGGCGCTCATTACGGGCATCGCGGCGGTGGTGCTTTTGAAACTGTAAGAAAGGAAATGGGTAAATGGTACGTTTTGTGATTATCCGTCACGGATACAGCGTGAACAACAAGGAAAAGCGGTTCTCCGGGCAGATGGATGTTCCTTTGGATGCAATCGGCTATGAGCAGGCGCAATTGACAAAGGACTATGTGCTGCAGCATTTTCAGGTGGACAGCGTGTATTCAAGCGATCTGAGCCGCGCGTATGAAACGGTGAAGCCCATTGCCGATGCGCTTTCGCTGCCGGTGATCAAATGCAGGCTGCTGCGCGAGATTGACGTGGGCGCCTGGCAGGGAAGGCCGCATGAGGATGTGAAAAGGGAGTTTCCCGAGACGTATTTTAGGTATCTGGAAAGCCCGGGGACGACACGATTTGAAAACGGCGAAAATTATCAGGATGTGATGGACCGTGCGCAGCGTGCGCTCAGGGAAATTGCGGCCGAAAATGAAGGGAAAACGGTGGTGATCGGCACGCACGGCGGCGTTGTGCGCGCTTTGCGTGCCTGCTGGGATGGCGTGCCGGCGGCGAGGATTAAGGATGTGCCCAGGACGAAAAACGCCTCCGTTACGGTGATTGAGTATGAAAACGGCGCCGTCCGCCAGACATTGGTGAATTACAACGAGCATCTGCAGGACAAAATGACCTGAGAAGGCAGAAAATATGAGGGTAATTGATATTTCGCAGGAGGTGTTCTCCTGCCGGGTGTATCCGGGCGATCCCGCGCCGCGGAAAGAGACGCTTTGCAGCATGGAAAAGGGCGAAAAGTACAATCTCTCCGCCTTTTCCATGTGTGCGCACAACGGCACGCATATCGACGCGCCGGCGCATTTTATCCGCGACGGAAAGACGGTGGATGAGCTGCCGGCGGATATCTTTGCGGGCGAATGCTATGTGGCGCGGGCGCAGGGAGACATTGAAGAAGCGCAGGCGCAGGAAATCCTTGAAAAGGCGCAGGGCATAGAGAGGATTCTCATTGCCGGGGATATCACCGTGACGGCGGAAGCGGCAAAGGTGTTTGCCGGGGCGCAAATCAAGCTGCTGGGCAACGAAAGCCAGAGCGTGGGCCCGGAAAATGCGCCGATGGAGGTGCATGTGATTTTGCTGTCTGCCGGCGTGTGCCTGCTGGAGGGCATAAGGCTTGACGGCGTGGAGGAAGGAAGATATATTCTTTGCGCCGCGCCGCTGAACCTTTCCGGCTGCGAGGGCGCGCCGTGCCGGGCGCTGTTGATGCAAAAGTGAAAAAGTCCTGCCGTTTGGCAGGACTTTTTTGTTACAGCTCCAGGTCAATTTCAAGCCCGTAGTGATCGGAAGGATATTTGCCATCAAAGGTGTCCTTGATGATCTTCTGATCGACGGGCGTTACTTTTTCATTGACAAAGCAGAAATCGATGTGCGAATCCGGGCGGGTTTCGGGATGGTAGGCGTGGAAGGTGGAGGAGGGATCATTGCGCGTGGCGGCGTTGACATCGGTGAAATATTGACGGAGGATTGCATAGCCGGGCGCGCTGGGGCGCATGTTGAAATCGCCCGTCAGGAAGGTGGGGAGATCGGAAATCTGTTTGCAGCGGGCGGCGATGAGTTCGCCGCTTTTGATCTGCCCGTCGTCGCCGAAACCGTAGTGCGTGTTCATGAAGGTGAAGCGTTTGCCGCTTTCTTTGTGCTCGAGGATCACCCACTCGCAGATGCGGTGGCAGTTGTAGCGCTCGTCCCAGCCGCGGGATTCTTCGTCCGGCGTGTCCGACAGCCAGAAATAGCCTTTATCCAGACAGGTGAACTTATCCTTTTTCCACAGGATCGGCGCGGACTCGGGGGATTCTGTGGAGCGGTATTTGTTGAACATATCATACGCGCCGCCAAAGTATTTTTCGATATGCTCCTCCCACTTGGGACGGTATTCCTGCAGGCCGATGACGTCGGGATCGCGGGGGGCGATGGCGGCATGGAGCCTGGGCGCGCGCTCGGCGATGGTGTGGCCGTCCTTATCGTCACAGCAGCGGATATTAAAAGAGATAACCTTCAGATGCATGGGAGCACTTCCTTTCTGCGATTTATGATAAAAGGTTTTGTTTTTCGTGTCAACAGAAGAATGGGGGAGAACGGTTTACAGCTTTTTATTTTTGGCATAATGCCTGGGCGTCATGCCGGTGTGCCCGCGGAAGACGCGGCAGAAATATGCGGCATCGAAAAAGCCGAGCATGTCGGAGATTTCATTGACCGTCATGTCGGTTGATTCCAGCAGATACTGCGCGCGGCGGATTTTCATCTGCAGGCGGCATTTTGCAGGCGAAAGGTGCATCTTTTCCTGAAATAATTGCCGGAGGCTGCTTTCACTCACCGAGCAGCGGCGGGCGATATCGCGGATAGAGAGCGCGTCGTCCGCAAGGAGCGACAGCGCTTTTTCCATGATCCGCTCGCGCTGGGTTTTGATTTGCGGCGGGATAGCGAAGATCGCGTCCAGCAGCAGGTAAAGCTGCCCCTTGCTGCGCAGGGGACTAAAGACAACGGGATAATTTTCCTCCACGAACTGCCGGAAGAGCTCGGACAGCGCGAAGGGCGCATTTTCCATCAGGCGCTTTGGCGTATCGCAGGGCGCGGGAGAGGATGCGGTAAAATTGATCAGGTAATTATCAATTGCGCCCAGCTCGGTGCGGAAGATGGCCTCGTATAAACAGTTCTGCGGCAGATAAATGAGATCGCCGGCCTGCGCGCAAAGAACGGTATCGCCGCAGACAAAATCAATGCGCCCGTTGAGGAGCAGCATCAGCCCGTGGTCGGGGCGCGGAAGATGGAGATAACTGAAGGATTTTTGCTGCCAGCGTTGCCGCAGCGCCTTGACGGGCCGGAAATCCTCATGGGTGAAAAATGCCTGCATCCTGATCCCTCCTGACGGCATTATAAGATGATTTGGCGAAAAATACAATTACTTTGCCGAAAAATGACTGGTTTTTGCCTTGATTTATGATATTCTGTACAAAAAGCAAGCGAGGTGCTTCAAATGAGAGGAACGCACATTTTTACTGATAAAACGCATGACAAGGCACGAAATGAGGTATTTACTTCGCTGCCCGTGCTGCGCGCGAACACGCTGCACATGGCGGATCAGCCTGCGGAAAACTTCATGGGCTTTGGCGTGGCCATCACGGGCGCGTCGTGCTATCAATTGAGCCTGATGGAAAACGGCGAGCGCACGGCGCTGCTAAGGCAGGTGTATGGCAGGGAGGGGCTCAATCTTTCCGTTGCGCGGCTCAGTATCGGCGCCAGCGATTACTCCGCCAATGTGTATTCGTATGATGATGCGGAGGGCGATGTGGAGCTCAAGCATTTCTCCATCGCGCCGGACATGGAGTACATCGTGCCCATGATCAAAGAGGTGCTCAAGGTTCGCCCCGATCTGTATCTCTTTGCCTCGCCCTGGAGCCCGCCCGGCTGGATGAAAACGGGCGGCAGCATGTGCGGCGGGCATATGAGAATGTGCTATGTGGAATGCTACGCCGAGTATATCATCAAATTCCTCAAGGCCTACGCGGCGGAGGGCATTCACATCAAATGCATTACCCCGCAGAATGAGCCAAACACGCACCAGCGCAGCTTCATGCCCGCGTGCCTGTGGCATCCGGAGATCGAGGCGGAATACATCCGCGTGCTGCGCAGGAAGCTAAAGGAAAACGGCATGGATGTGAAGATCTGGATGTACGATCACGACTTTGCCGACAATAACCGCGTTATGTGGATGCTGAAAAATCTTGAGGGCGTGAGGGCGAATGTCGACGGCGCGGCCTTCCATTACTATTCCGGCACGATTGAGGAAACGCTCAAAATCCGCCGTGCGTATCCTGACGTTCCCCTGCATTTCACAGAGGCGGGGCCGCGCCTTTACGATCACTACGGCGACGACTGGTGTAAGTGGGGCGTTATGATCACCAAGGCGCTGAAGTGCGGCTATTCCTCCTTCACGGGCTGGAATCTGATGCTCAACGAACTGGGCGGTCCGAATGTCGGCCCGCATCCCTGCGGCGGCTTGGTGACGCGTAACTGCGTAACGGGCGAACTGACCTACAGCGGCCAGTACAAAGCTTTTGATCATATTGCCAAATACATCGACGAAAAGACGAAGATTTATCCCCTGTATGTGGGCGAGGAATATGATCTGCCGATGAGCAAATATCCTGCCATTCCGCGCGATATTGAGGGCTTTGCGCTGGATAATGCCGACGGCCAATACGTGCTGGTGCTGATCAACCCCAACGAAAATAAGGTGCAGACGCAGATTGAATTGAACGGCACATGGTGGTATATCGAACTGTCGCCGGAAAGCATTTCCACGGTGATCGTTGATAAATAAAAGAAAGACCGGCTGAGAAATCAGCCGGTTTTTGCTTGTCAGCGCATCCGCAACTCCCAGAACGCTACCGCGCTGGCGGCGGCGACATTGAGGGAGTCAACGCCGTTGTACATGGGGATTTTCACGGTGTAGTCGCTTTGCGCGA
The DNA here is from genome assembly GCA_045632965.1 of Clostridia bacterium. Lineage (GTDB taxonomy): Bacteria > Bacillota > Clostridia > Christensenellales > Aristaeellaceae > SFMI01. Next base: position 78 of record JAZQXQ010000010.1, on the reverse strand, counting down.
TGGTGGATTGCGTCAGCCCGTCGCCCTCGGCGCCGAGGATCACGCACAGCTTTTCCGCCTGATGAAGCCTTGGATCCT
>JAZQXQ010000009.1:0-8723 GCA_045632965.1 Clostridia bacterium | reverse complement strand
ATGATCCGCCGCGCGTATCCCACTCAACAGCTTGACTCCGCCGTCCGCCGCCCGTACAAGGATATCATGCGGCGCATCCTCGGCGCGGATTACCCGCCCTACACCGACATGCTGCTCCATGATACCTATGACAGCTTCTGGCAGGACGACCCGCGCACAAACGTGATAAAGCACCTGAAAATGCCCGTGCTTTTCGTGGAGGGCTGGTATGATTTTTACATCGAAGGCATGCTCTCCATGTGGGAGCGGCTGCCGGATGCCACCCGCGCGCGCTCGGCAATGATCGTCGGCCCCTGGGGCCACGCCACACATGTATCCTCCAAGGCGCACTATCCGCTGCCCGGCGGCAATATCCCCGGCGATTACGCCGCGCAGTGGTTTGACAGCATCCGCAGCGGCAACGCCTATCCGTATGCCCAAACGGGCAAAATCCGTTATTATTCCATCGGCTGCGATCAGTGGAAATCCGCCCCGTCGCCCAAAGGCGCAAGCGATCAGATGCAGTTGCATTTCCACGCGGACGGTTCTTTGAAGGATGCTCCCGGCGGGGACGGCTCTATCTCCTATCTTTACGATCCCGAAAAGCGCCCGGATGCTTTCCCCTACGGCAATATTTTCAAAGCCGCCGAAAAAGGCAGCGCGGAGGGCGTAATCAGCTTTGAAACAGCGCCTTTCACGCAGGAAACGCACTTTTTCGGTCCCGTGCGCTGGCACATGCGCGTATCGTCCGACTGCGACGACACGGCATTTTTCATCCGAGTGTATCTGGTGGAAAACGATATCGCCTACAACCTGACGGAGACGATCTGCGCGCTGTCTCATCAGCAGGCGGATTACCGGGCGGGCGACGTCATTACGCTTGATCTGAATACGCCGTGCATCGCCTTTGCCGTCAAGGCCGGCTGCCGCATCCGCGTGGATATTGCCTCCGACGGCGGCATTTACGTGCCGCATGCCAACGTGCGCGGCCACTGGGCCACGGTGACAGAGACCCGCACGGCCAGGAACACCCTATTTCTGCAGGATGCGTTCATCGCATTGCCCAAAGACACCAACAAATGAGGCCTCCTATGAAAAATTCGCTTTATTCCGTCGCTTACCCGCGCAAGATTCTTCGCGGCGACACCCTGTATCCCTATTATCTGCACCGCGATCTCAGCCTGATTCTCGCCGCCAGACCCGGCGTCACCGCGCGCGTGCAGGATCATCTGACCGAGCAGATGGCAAAGGACGGCGTCATTACGCAAACGCAAAAGGACGCAAGCGATGCGCTGATATGCGCAGACTTTGATTGTCCCGAAAAGGTGCAGCCCTTTGACGATCATACCGTGCGGGATATGTATGCGCACATTCACGCGCTGCCCCGCGAAGCGCTGGGCGAGGACGCGCTGCAGCAGCAGATGGATCTCCTTGCCGCGCGCGGCGTTAATTTTGATCTTACCGGCTGCCTTGTTCAGAGCGAGCGCAAAGCTGCGGTGCTGGCACGTGCTGATTCCGTCGTCATCGCCCTGGATGAAGCGGCTTTCTGCCAGCTGGCGCGCAGGGATATACTGCAGGCGCAATCCCTTGGCAAGCAGGTGTATCTGCTGTGCGGCGGCCCCTGCTTTGATAAGCCGCAGCTTGAAAAATGGCTGCCCTGCAAAGGCGTCACCTTCGCGCCCGCCGACGTATCGCTGAATGCCGCTTCCTGCCTGATGATCTACGGCGAAGACGGCCTTTTGCAAATTCCGCCCGTCCCCGCCATTGTGCATGCCGTGCCGCGCGGCTACTATGCGCAGGCCACGGTCAACCAGATCGGCTTTGTCCGCCCCTGCCTTGTGTATGTGCCCGCGCATTTTGACATAACGCAGTATGTGCCCCTCACCGCGCGCGCCCGCCTGACCTATTGGCAATTGGCAAGACTGTGCGAAGACATGGGCGAGGTCATTTACGATCTGCCCGTCGATGAACTCTACCGCCGCTACCCGCAGTATTTTATCAATATGTATCAGCACGGCGCGCGCTGCGAGGAAGCGCAGGAAAACTGTCTTTTGCGCGTGGACATGCCCAAAGAGGGCGACGCCTTTTCACAGTTTGACCTTGCGCGCGACGAGGCCATCCGCCGGTATCTCGGCCATTTCAGCAACATCCGCTATTCCACGGGCTATTTTTACGAGGAGCAGCAACCCGGCATCCTCGTGCACGCCGTGCGCATCAAGAGCGCCAGGCAATCGGGCGTGATCAGCTGCGAGGGCGAAACCCCGCGCGAAATATTCAAAAATGACGAAACGGGCGTGGCCTCGAACTTCCTTTTCTTCCTCACGCCCAAGCTCGCCGCGCTGTATAACGATCTGCGCGCCGACCGCCCGCGCGAAATGGGCGGCGCCGGCGAAGGGCACCTTGATTACAAGCTGTGCTATGAAAACGGCCGGCGCGTGGAGACCTTCCCGCTTTTCCGCAAAATGTGCATCGCCTGCAAGCAGGACGGCAGCTACCTCTTTGTCAATTTCCGTCTGGGCGGCGGCAAAATCACCGTGGGCAGCCATGTCTTCCGCTGGGAAAAGGAAGATGTGGACGCAAAGGACGGCGATATCCTCGTGCACACGCCCTATGTCTCCTGCGCCGACGAAAGCGCCGACCGCAATACCTACCGCAAAATCGTGGGCGAAAACTATGTGAACCTTGTCATTTTGCAGGATCGCATCCATTGCGTGCGCAGCGGAGCGGTCGTGCTGCCCAGCGTCGGCGTTGTGGTATCGCTGAAAGAAGAGATCGCGCAGGGGCTGCTGTCGCACCTGCTGCCTTTGGATGACGGCTACTACGACGCACCGCACCTGCCCTTTGCCGTGCAGCTGGACGCGCCCGAGGGCGTCGATCCCGCCGTGTGGCAATCCGTGCGCTGGGCGTACGGCGGCGGGCTTTCGCTGATGCAGGGCGGTCAGGCGCTATGCGACTGCGAGGACACGCACGCCTGGTTCGCCCGCGAGGGCTGGATGTCGCCGCTTTCCCGCCAGACGCAGGAATCCGCCCTGCATGTGATGCAAAAGCACCCGCGCACCGCCATCGGCACAACCAAAAACGGCGACACCGTCATCCTCGTTTTCTCCGGCCGCACGCAGTTTTCCTCCGGCGCGGATTACAACGAAATGTGCCATATTGCGCGGCAGATGTTCCCCGATGTGGAAACGCTGATGAACGTGGACGGCGGCGCCTCGGCGGTGCTGGGGCTTATTCACAACGGCACGTTTGTGGAGCTGAGCTACCCCGCCACCTCCTCCAGCAGCTGCGCCGGCATGGTGCGGCCCGTCAAAACGCTGCTTTACGTCTCGGCGGATAAATAAGCACACAAAAAGACCGGCTCTGCAAGCCGGTCTTTTTCATTATGCTGACGCTTTTTTATCCGCAATCGCATGCAGCCACTTGCCCGAGCGGAAGCGCAGCGTCATCAGCGTGGCGCGCACCACCTGATCCAGACACATGCAGATGACCGCCTCAGGCAGCCCCATATCAAACGCATAAATGCAGATCAGCGTGCCCGCCACGCGCACCGTCCAGTTGCCAATCAGCGTAATGTAGAAAGGCCACTTGGTATCGCCCGCGCCGCGCAGCGCGCCCGCCAGCACCCAGGTGATCAGCTGAATGGGCTGCACAAAGGCCACGATCTTCAGGCACAGCTCGGCCAGCGCCACCACGTCCGCATCGCTGTTGATGATACGCACCAACGGATTGGCAAAGAAGTACAACAGCAGCAGCGCCGTGAACATCACCACCATGCCCACACCCACCGTGTGCCGCGCGTAACGCTTGGCCAGATCGGGCTTTTTCGCGCCCAGCGCCTGGCCGACAAGCGTTGTGCACGCATTGGCAAAGGCAAACGCCGGCATGTAGGAAAGCGATTCCGCGGTGGAATACACAGCGTTCGCCGCCACCGCCGTCATGCCGAGGGTGGCGATGGATTTGGTCACCACAATGCCCGCGCTGGACATGCACAATCTCTCCAGCATCGCCGGCACGGACAATTTGACCACGCGGCCCAGCAGCGGCAGATCGGGCTTAAAGCTGTCCTTGAGCGAAATGCGCGTGGGATCCTTCTTGATAAACAGCAGCGCCATGAGCGTCACGCCGCCCAGCAGCCAGCTGACGCCCGTCGAAAGCGCCGCGCCCTTCACGCCCATGCCCGCGCCGATCATGGGGATGTTCATCTCCGCGCCAAACAGATTCAGATGAATAATGTGATTATCGTGAATCAAAAGATAATTGCCGACGACATTCAGGATATTGACCACAATGTTCACGCGCAGCGGCGTCTTGGTATCGCCGCGGCCGCGGTAAACAGAGCCCAGCACCATGATCGCCATGGTGAAAATGCGGAAGGACGAAGTGATCAAAAGATACTCCTGCGCCTGCTTTAGATACGCCTCCTCCGCACCCATCCAGATGGGAATCTGCCTGTGGAGTATCACAGGCAGCAGCGCCACCGGCACGCCGATGAACAAAAGCAAAAGCAGCGCATGGCGGATATACCCCCTCGCGGCCTCATAATCCCTTGCGCCCACGCTGCGCGCCACATACGCCGTGATGCCAACGCCCAGGGCGATCACCACGCCATTGATCAGAAAAACAAAGGAATTGGAAATGGATACCGAGGCCGTGGCCGCCGCACCCAGTGAGCCCACCATGGCGGTATCGACAAAGCTGACCAGCGTTGACAAAATCTGCTCCAGGAAGAGCGGCCACGCCAGCCATAAAATCACCTTCAGCGTCGATTGATTTTCATTGGTCAGGTCCAGTTTCTTCTGCGCCATACTTCATCTGCCTTTGCACAATAATATGTATATATCTATATCATTTCCGGCGGGGAAAGTCAATCATAGTTTCCGGTGGAAACAATGATCCGTATGTGCTATAATACAGGAAAAGGAGGCAATACCATGAATCCATCCAAACGCATCGCCGAGTGCGGCATGATCTGCGCGCTGTGCGTGGTGATTATGATCGTGGGCGGGATATTGGGCATCGGGCTGTATGCTTCGCCCATGTTCGCAGGACTGTTTTTGATCCCGCTGGGCAAAAAATACGGACAGAAATATCACCTGGCGCTGTGGCTGGCGGTGAGCATCATCAGCTTTCTCACGGTGGCGGAGATCGAACAGAACCTCATGTTCCTGTGCTTTTTCGGCTGCTATCCCATATTGCAGCCGCATTTTCACAAAATAAAAGCGACGCTTCTGCGCCGTCTCGCCAAGGGCGTGTATTTCAACGCCGTCATCCTTGCGGTGGAACTTTTAGTAATGTACGTTCTCGTGCCCGAGGCCGTTACCTTTTGGATGCTGTTTACCTTTATGCTGCTGTTTAATCTCACCTTCGTCTGCTATGATTTTGTGATCCCGAGGTTTGAAATACTGCTTAATAAATATGTGGGAAAATTCAAGCGATAAAAAAAGGGAACGCCAAACGGCGTTCCCTTTTGAATGTGTCATACTCTCATTTTTTCAAGCAGTCCCGCGCCCTTCAGCATGGGATAAATCGCGCGCATGAGGATGGGCGTGACCACCATGGCAAAGCCCGCGTTGATGAGGGAGGGAATCAGCTTGCTCAGCATCGTCGCCCACACGGTATTCATGGGGAAGGCATACACATACGCCTGGAAAATAAAGGTTTTGAGCATGTACAGCGCCACATAGGTGAGCGCGCCGATGACGCTGGCCACGCAGTTGCGCGCAAAGTGTTCGCCATGCTTTTTGCCGCCCCAGGCGATCAGCGCGCACACATAGGCCATCGCGCCCTTGCTGACAAAGGTGATGACGGCGTCCACAAAGGTGTAGCCGTTGAACAGATCATAAATCGCCGAGCCCAGGCCCGCCGCCAGCGCGCCGAAGGTGGGGCCAAAGAGCAGGCCGGAGAGCAGGCACATGCTGTTGGCAAAGTGCACCTTGCTGCCCAGCAGCGGAAAGCGGAACATCGTCACCACATAAATAATCGCAATCATCACGCCCATAAAAGAAAGGGTATAGGCATTGAATTTCGTCTTTTTCATCAAAAAAGCCTCCTTGCCGATTTCGTGGTTATAGTATACAATATATCTGGCGATATAAAATAACCACTTCCGGAGAAAATAATATAACCAGATGAAGTATGTAATCGATAAAAATCAGCGGCCCGCCTATCTGCAGATCTATAAATTGCTCAAAAATGATATCATCGAAGGCGTGTTTCCCTATGGAAGCCGCCTGCCCTCCAAGCGGCTGCTTTGCAACGAGCTCAATGTCAGCACCGTCACCATCGAGCATGCCTACGCCCTGCTCAGCGACGAAGGCTACACCGAGGCCCGCCAGCGCAGCGGGTATTTTGTCATCTTCCGCCCCAGCGACGGCTTTGCGGCCTCGGCTCCCGCCGATCCCAAAGTGCACACGCCGCATACCCTGTCGGCCTATCCCGGCTTTTCGGTAGCAAGCCTTAGCAAAACCATCCGCAAGGTGCTGTCGGATTATCACGACGTGCTGCTTGACAAATCTCCCAACGCCGGGTGCGAGGCCTTGCGCGAGGCCATCCGCGCCTACCTGGCGCGCAACCGCGGCATTCATGTTGCGCGCGAGCAGATCATCATCGGCTCGGGCGCGGGATACCTCTACGGCCTGGTCGTCAACCTTCTGGGCCGGGACAAAATATATGCCATCGAAACGCCCTCCTATGAGAAAATCGAGCAGATTTACCGCGCGGCGGGCGTCGGATGCGAGCTTCTGCCCCTGTCCGGCGTCGGCATCGACAGCCGCGCGCTTTCGCAAACCACCGCCGACGTGCTGCACACCACGCCCTACCGCAGCTTCCCCACCGGCATCACGGCCTCGGCCTCCAAGCGCCACGAGTATATCCGCTGGTCGTCCCTGGGCGCGCGCTTCATCATCGAATCGGACTACGGCTCGGAGTTTTCCGTCTCCTCGCAGCCCATGGAGCCGCTGTTTGTTTTGTCAAATCTTGATAACGTCATTTATCTCAACACCTTTTCGCGCACAATCTCGCCCTCCATGCGCGTGGGCTACATGGTTTTGCCCCGGCAATTGGTATCGCCCTTTTACGAAAAGCTGGGCTTTTACTCCTGCAGCGTGCCCACCTTTGAGCAATATGTGCTGACCGAGCTGATCAGCAGCGGCGATTTTGAAAGACACATCAACCGCGTGCGAAGAAAAATCAGGAAAGATCGTGCCGAAAATAAATAAAAAATACTGCCCGGAGTTTTTTCTCCGGGCAGCCGTTTATTATTCCCCGCTCTTTTTCTTCAGCACCACAGCCAGCGCCGCGCCGCCGATCATCATGATTACGCCGATCGCAATCATGCCTCCGCCCAGCATCGCCACGGGATTGGAAACGGCAGCCGACGAAGCCGTGTTCACCAGTTCGCCGTTGATATACACCTGTGCGCCGCTCAGACCGCCCAATACGCTGTCCAAAAGCTCCGCGTCACCCCAATAGTAACTGGGCGCATTATATTCTCCCAACAAACTGCCGGCAGCATTATTAAAATCGCGCACCATAGCATTGGAGATCCCGCGCGCCAGCGCGCCGATCACCGCCATGCCCGCGCCCGACAGCGCAAGGTATACGCCGCTGAGCCAGCCGTAACGGCGCAATAATCTGCCGATCACCCCGGGCACGGACTCCACCCAGTTGCCCTGCGCCGTATAAACGGGCGCAGACTCGCTTTGTTCCTCCGCCGCGGGTTCTTCCTCCGCGTCATCCATCAGCAGCGCGTCCGTTGTCACGCCAAATACCCGGGCCAGCAGCACCACTTTATTCAGTTCGGGCACAGCCTCGCCCGTTTCCCACTTGCTCACCGCCTGACGCGAAACGCCCAGGCGGTCCGCCAGCGCTTCCTGATTCATTCCCGCGCGCTTGCGATAATAAATAATTTTTTCGGATAATTTCATGTAAGCACCTCCCTTGATGCCATCAAGCATAGCAAAAAATCCCCATAAGCGCCACCAGCCGCAGCTTGCAAATATGCAACCAGCGGTTGCAAAAGGCCTTTTCTGCCTCTATTATACGCTTTTCCCGCCATCTTGCCAAGATTGCCGCCCTGTGGTAAGATAATTGTAACCCTACGTCACAAAAAGGAGCCGTACCGATGAAAAAGCTGCTTTGCATCCTGCTGATGCTGTGCTGCGCGCTGCCTGCCCTTGCCGAAATGCCTTTCGCTTATCTGCCGCTGTATCAATCCCCCGCTGCCTCGCGCGGCGGCGAAACGGTGAGCATATCGCTGCCCGAGGAGCAGCTCTTTGATATCGCCGCGCAGCTTAACGCGCTGGAGCAATTCTCCCTGGGCGTGGGCCGCACCTTCCTGCAATTGCAGCAGGGCATGCTGATTGTGGAATTCACTGCGCAATCCGCCGGCGATTATTGCTGCGTAAGTTACCGCACAGCAGACGAAATGGGCCAAAGCGTATTTGAATTTCTGATTGAGCAATACACGCAGGGGCAAAAGACGCTGTCAGCGGTTTATGCCTATGAGAATAATGAATGGCTCCTCACTATAGAATAATGAAAAACGCGCTCAGCGGAGCGCGTTTTTTAGTGAAAAGGGAAAAGTGAAGAGTGAAAAAGTTTGAGTTTGTGCGACGGCGCTCCCCCGCGGGCGCTGAAAACAGCAGGCCGATTGCGCTTGCGCAATTGCGCGCGTGAAACGCGCAGAAAAAAGGACTGAAGCCGAGGGACGAGCTTGCTCGTACATTCGGATTCAGCCTTTTTTC
>JAZQXQ010000008.1:0-4373 GCA_045632965.1 Clostridia bacterium | reverse complement strand
GGAAGTTGGCTGGTTCCTTTGTCGCGGCAGTCTTATTGAAAAAGGGTTTGGAATCGGATGCGAAAGCAAGCTTTCCCACCGCTTCCAAGCCCCTTTTTCAGTTTGCTAAAGCAAACCCGCAGAGCCAAGGCTCTGCGGACTGCCGCTTTGATGCGGACGGCGAAAGTTTCCGCCGTTTTTCTGTGGAAAAACGAGCGGGGTTTTTCGCGCTGCGGCGCGGGATGAGGAACGGGGATAACGCCGTCTGCGGACGGCTACACCTCATCCGCTTCGCTACGCTCAGCACCTTATCCGCGCTCTCAAAGTCGCATACTCCCTTTCGGTCGTCTGCTCGTTTCGGGCGAAGGCTCCATCTGCGCTTCATCCCCCACAGGGGGCGCTTGATTCCGCCTCCCTCAAGGGGAAGGCATTTCCGGGAACAGACCACCAAAGGCTTCCCCTCGAGGGGGAACGAAATACGCCGCTGCCCTTGGGCAGATAAAGGCGTATGCAGTTCCAATGAGGCACAGAGTAAAGTGAACTCTCGTTCACTTTACGGCAATGCCGAATTGTGTCCGCTGTCGCCCTTGGGGCGACTGATGAGGTGTAGCTGCCCGCAGGCAGCGTTATCCCCCATTGATAGAAACCACAAGGAGAATCCGCCATGTTTCTCACCGTCACCAATGAACTGCTTCGCGGCTTCTGGGAAAACATCCAGATTTTTTTCCTCACGCTTTTGTTTTCCCTGCCGCTGGGGCTGGTGGTGTGCTTTGGCTCCATGAGCCGCTTTAAGCCGCTGCGCTTTGGCACCCGCACGTTTGTGTGGATTATCCGCGGCTCGCCGCTCATGCTGCAATTGATCATCATCTTCTACGGCCCGGGGCTGATGTTCGGCCTTAAATCGCTGGATCGCTTCACGGCGGTCATCGTGGCCTTTGTCATCAATTACGCCTGCTATTTTTCGGAGATTTACCGCGGCGGTATTGAATCTATCCCCAAGGGCCAGTACGAGGCCGGGCAGGTGCTGGGCATGACCAAAGCGCAGATCTTCTTCCGCGTGGTGCTTTTGCAGGTGATCAAGCGCATCCTTGCACCCATCAGCAATGAGGTGATCACGCTGGTGAAGGATACCTCGCTCTCGCGCATCATCGCGGTGTACGAGGTGATCTACATGGGCCAGAATTTCATCAAAAAGGGCCTGATCTGGCCGCTGTTTTACACGGGCGCGTTCTTTCTGTTGTTCAGCGGCGTGCTGACGATTCTCTTTAACCAGCTTGAAAAGAAACTTGATTATTTCAGAGGTTGATATGCCGGTATTGCAGGTAGAAGGAATCAAAAAGAGCTTTGGCGATATCGAGGTGCTGCGCGGTATCTCCTTTTCGCTGGAAAAGGGGCAGGTGGCGGCGATCATCGGCTCGTCCGGCAGCGGCAAGACCACGCTTTTGCGGTGCCTCAATTTTCTGGAAACGCCCGATCAGGGTACCATTTGTGTGGATGGCATGCCCATCTTCCAGGCCGGCCGGCCGCTGACGGAGACGCAGCTGCAGCAAAACCGGCTGCATTTCGGTCTGGTCTTCCAGTCCTTCAATCTCTTTCCGCAGTACACCGCACTGCAGAATGTCGCCCTGGCGCCCAGGCTTTTAAAGCGCGGCACGGAGAGGGAAATCAATGAAAAAGCGCTGGAGCTGCTTGAGCGTGTGGGGCTTAAAAACCGCGCGGACGCCTATCCCTATCAGCTGTCCGGCGGCCAGCAGCAGCGCGTGGCGATTGCAAGGGCGCTGGCCCTCAGCCCCGAGGTATTGTGCTTTGACGAGCCCACCAGCGCGCTGGACCCCGAGCCCACGGGCGAGGTGCTGCGCGTGATCCGCTCGCTCAAGGATGACGGGCACACGATGGTTGTGGTCACGCATGAAATCGAATTTGCCAAAAACGTGGCAGATGTGGTAATATATATGGCAGATGGGGTGATCGAGGAGATGGGCACGCCCGCTCAGGTGATCGATGCGCCCCGGAGCGAGCGCACGCGCACTTTCCTTCGCGGCGCTCAGGAAAAATATTGAGGTGACTGCCACATGCCGCATGCCGACAAGCAGCAAAGACTGCAGGAACTGTATGAACTGATTGTGTCGCTGGACAACCTGGAAGATTGCCAGGCGCTGTTTGCCGATATGTGCACGATCAAGGAGCTGGAAAACATGGCCGAGCGCTGCTATGCCGCCCGTCTTTTGCTGGAGGGCGCCACCTACGCGCAGGTGATGGAAAAGGCGGACATTTCCTCCGCCACATTAAGCCGCGTCTCCCGCTGCGTGCAGTACGGCGATGGGTATTCGAGAGTGCTGAAAAAGGAAAAATAAGGAAGATAAAACCGCCCGGAAGCGATTGCTTTCGGGCGGTTTATGCATGGGGCTTACAGGCCGGAGGCGTCTTCCGTATCCGGGGAAAAGCCCAGCGTTTTATACATCTGCTGAACCTGCGCAAGGTTATCCCATTTGCCGTACAGCAGCGTGGGCGCGGCAAAATCATAGAGAATCACGCAGGTATTGTCCTTGCCCAGCCATACCGTGCCGGAAAAGCCGGAGTACACGCTGGGGCCGTACAGCGATTCCAGCTTGCCTTTCAGATCGGTGAGGGCGGCGGAAGAATCGGCGGCGCTTAATTCCACATTGACGGAAATCAGGCTTTTGGTATTTTTGTCCAGCTTGTTGTTTTTCATGCCGTAGAGATACAGCATGCTGATGGAGCTGACGTCATAGCCGCCCACTTTTTTCTGCACGCCGGAGTAGATCCAATCCTCGTAGAGCACCTTTTCGTAGCCGAAGGGCAGCTCGTACGGGGATTTTTCGTTGCCGCTTGTCAGCATGGAGCTGCTGGCGCCATCCTCGCCGTACATTGCGCTTTTGGATTTGATATAGCCCGCCTTGACCAGCGCGCTGCGCGCGGTATCGGGCGAGGAGCCCCAGGCGATGTCCTGAAAGGTGATGAGCTTGGCGGATTCTGCGGTCTGCTGCGCAGCGCTCTGCGTGTTGTTTTGCGTGCTGCTTTGCGTATTGTTTTTTGTAGAAGTGCCGCCGGCAGTATTCTTTGCGGCGGACGAGGAAGACGAAGAGGTTTTCTGCAGGCTGATATCAAATACATCCTCGCAGCGGGTGAAATCATACGTGCCGCTGCCGGCCTGGCTGACCTTGGTGTTGAACGTGCTGGTAAAGCCCAGCCGGACAACGCCGGTCTTCATGCCGGCGGCCACGCTGTCGGGCACCTCAAAGCGGATGTAGCAGGTGACGGTATCCTGCGCGGAAACGTAATTGAGGAAGTTCTGCCCGTCGGCGCGCAGGGCGCATACGTCGCCCTTGTAGTTGTATTCGTCATTGACCAGCAGGTTGGTGTAGATGTTGCGGATGTCGATTTCGGCGTTCGTTTTATTCTTGAAGGTGCCCTTTACATACACAAAGGTGCTGCCGGGCTGCGGCTCATAATAGAAATACCAGTTCGGCTCGCGGCCTTCATAGGAATAAATGATATCCGTTTTGCCGGTCTTTTCCGGCTTGAAGGACATGTAAGAGGTGCTCAGCGTGTCGCCGATATTCTTTTTCACCACGTCCAGCGCCGCCTCGTTGTCCTCTTTTTCAACAACGATTGCGGAGGCGAGGATTTCAACCTTGATCACATCGCTGCAGGTGGCGACGGCAATCTTTTTGCCGTTGTGCGAGATGGCATACTGCGTGCCGGATTTCGATACGCTAAAGCCCATGGTCTTGAGGGCGCTGATATAGGTATCAAAGGCGGCGGCCAGCTCGTCGCTGCGGTAGCTCTTGTATTTGTAGACGACGCTGGAGGAGGGGATGTCGTTGATCAGCGTGGGGCCGGAGCGCGAGGACTGATACATGGCGCCGTAGGCCGTGGGATCGGGCAGCTCGGGGTAGTATTCAAAATAGGTGGGAACGATAACTTCCGGCTCGCCCGTGCCAAAGATGATGTGTACGTTGGGTACGCGGAACAATTCGGTGTAGGAGTCGGCGTTTTTGACGGAGAAGGTCAGATAGCCCTCCGTCATGTCGCTGAACTTGCTGATATCAAGATCATCATACGAGAACCACAGGTAGCCCTGCGCTTTGGTGTTGGGCGCAATGTAAACGGCATTGCCGCTGACGACCGAATGGGGCAGGGACCAGCCGTTGCAGGAGCCCGAGTAGTCGATGCGGACAGGCGTGGACGTCATGTTTTCCACGAGCACATTCAAGTTCAGGGTGGACATGCCCTTGTCCTCCACTTCGCCGGTGAATTTGATCTTCACGCCGTTCTGGTTGAAGATTTCCACTTCCTGACCCTTTTTGAAGGTGATTTCAAGGGGCGCAGGCGTAGCGGTGGGCGCGGGCGTGGGTTCCTGCGTGGGGGTG
>JAZQXQ010000007.1:0-2137 GCA_045632965.1 Clostridia bacterium | reverse complement strand
TGGACAGGTTCTTGTGGTCGGCGATATGCTCAGCCAGAACAACGAAGGCCACGGGGGCGAACAGCATGAAGATGCTGATGACATCGCCAAAGCCGGTGAACTTGGCGAAGCCTTCCTTGAACATGCCAACGAAGGTGAAGTTGGGCACGTGGATCAGGCCCATGCCGTCAAAGGCGGCGAGGTTGACAATCTGCAGGGAGGCGATGCCGGCAGCCTTGCCGATGAAGGTGAGCACCAGCGCGATGGCATAGGCGCCCAGAATACCGATCACGAAGGGGATGAGCTTCATGTTCTTCGTGCCCTTGGTGGAGGCGTACACGGTGATCAGGAAGGCGATCACGCCGACCACGATGTGCACCAGAGAGTAGGTGCCGGCGGCGGTATTGTTGATGTTGTTGACGGCGCTGCCGCACAGGCTAAGACCGATCAGCGCAACGGTGGGGCCGATGACGACGGGGGGCAGGAGCTTGTTAACCCACGCGGAGCCCGTCTTGCGGATGACCAGCGCGATAATGACATACACCAGGCCGGCGAACACCGCGCCCAGGAAGATGCCCATGAAGCCAAAGGCAACCGCGCCGCACAGGGGGGAGATGAAGGCGAAGGAGGAGCCGAGGAACACGGGGCTCTTCTTCTTGGTCATGAACAGATAGAACAGCGTGCCGAAGCCCGCGCCGCACAGCGCGGCAGGCTGGCTCATATAGGCGCCGGAAGCGTCAACCAGCACGGGAACCAGCAGGGTGGCCGCCATGATGGCCAGCAGCTGCTGGAAGGCGTAGATCAGGTTCTTCTTGAGCGGGGGAGTCTGATGCACATCGTATACCAGTTTCATTGGTATCCCTCCGGTAAAGTAAGATCAACCCGCGCGCCTTCGGCGAAAAAAACGCCTTACCCGGGCAGGGCAAGGCGTAGATACGCACAAAGCATACTCTATGCAGCCTTCCCGGCCTCACTGGGCCTGGTTAAAGGACACGCATTTGGTTGTCTTTGGCATGGTAGCACAGTTAACTTGCAATGTCAAGGTCGAAACTGTGACAAAATTTGTACGTTTTGCAAGAAAATCAATAGCCGCCGCTCATTTCGGTGAGGTTTTCGGGCAGGATCAGCGTGCCTTCCTGCTCGCGGCGGATGGCTTCGAGCATGATGGCTTCGGTAGCGGATACGCCGCAGCGCACAGCGCCCACGGCGTGAGCGGAGAGCACGGTGTCCAGCGTGCGGATGCCGCCGCTGGCCTTGACGCGCACATGATCGGAAACAGACGCGCGCATGAGCTTTACGTCTTCGATCTTGGCGCCGGCGGTGCCGTAGCCCGTGCTGGTCTTGACAAAGTCTGCACCGGCGGCTTCGCTCAGCTGGCAGGCCTTGACCTTCTGTTCGTCGGAGAGGAAGCAGGTTTCGATGATGACCTTGAGGATGGCGCCGCCGTCGTGGGAAGCGTCGGCCAGCAGCTTGATTTCCTTTTCCACGTAGTCATATTCGCCGGCCAGCATGCGGCCGATGTTGATGACCATGTCCAGCTCCTGGCAGCCGTCCTTGAGCGCCTGCTTTACTTCAAACAGCTTGGCTTCCATGGTGTGCGAGCCGTGGGGGAAGCCGATAACCGTGCAGGGCAGGATGCCGCTGCCGCGCAGCATGGAAGATACGAGAGGCATATCCTGCGGACGGGCGCAGACGGTGGCGGTATCGTATTTGAGGGCGAGCTCGCAGCCCTTGCGGATGTCTTCCTGCGTGAGGAAGGGCTGCAGCGTGCTGTGGTCGAGCAGTTTGGCAATATACTTAGCGGTGAGAACCATGATGTGTTCCTCCTCCAATGAATAATCTCTAAAAATTATACCACAGATCGTTTGCTTTGGCTATCAGATGTTTTCAAAGAAAGGCTCGCCGCTCTGGTGGCGCAGGATGCCCATGTCGTCAAATTCGAGCTTTTCGGGCTTGTCACCCTGCAGATAGCGCAGAATTTCGTCCATGCGCACGGATTCCTGAAAGCTCATCAGCGTGATGGCTACGCCGTGACGGCGCGCGCGGCCCGTGCGGCCGATGCGGTGGGTGTAGTATTCGTTCTCCTGCGGGAGATCGTAATTGATCACGGCCTCCACGTCGTCCACGTCGATGCCGCGGGCGGCGACGTCCGAACAGA
>JAZQXQ010000006.1:0-3135 GCA_045632965.1 Clostridia bacterium | reverse complement strand
CGCGGGCGACAATCGCTGCGTGCATGAGCAGCGTTTTACGCATACGGTAGGCCTTTTCGGCCAGGCCGACGCCGCCGGGGCAGTTGTCGTAAAGAATGAGCGTGGGCTTTTCGGTGAACGGGCATTTCACCTGATAGCTGACCGCCACATCGCGCGGCGAGCACATCAGATACAAGGGCGCCACAATGCGCAAAAGATTGGCAATGCCCATCATGCCGTTTTGCAGCGTGTCCTTATCATAGGCAAGGGCGATTTCGTCGGGCAGCGTCCACCACAGCGCCACAGTATGCATTTCGCTCTCGGGCAGCACCACGGGGCCAAAGCCCAGATTTTCGCCCGTGTCAAACTTCATTTTCTTAAAAATTTTGGTGATCGCCGTCACCTTCACTTCGCCCAGCGCGGCGTTTTCCGTCTCCTCGAGGGTATCAAGCAGGCTCAGGCTCACGTTGAGATCGGCGTCGGTGTAGTAATCCACCTCCACTTTGCGGACAAACGCCTTGCAGGCGTCGTAATCCAGCTTTTCCACCTGATACTGCTGACCTTCGTGCAGGTAAATGGCGTTCTCATGCAGCAGCATGGGGACGGTGAATCGATCCATCTCGCCAATCACGCGCACATGCGCGGGGTTGGTAATATCATTGATGAGGAAATTCTCCGTCATCGCCGTGCGCAGGCTGATTTCGCTGGCGGGGAATTCCTCCGCCTGCCAGTGCCATGTATCGCCCACATGACGCACGATATTGGCTTCCTCCAGATATTCGCACATCTCCTCGCTGCCCGGCGCATTGCCCAGCGTCTCGCCGTCGCGGAAGGGCAGTTCGTACGCAGCGCACTTGAAGTGATTGAGCAAAACATAGAGATTATCGGGGTTCAGCAGCGCATTTTCGGGCGACTGCTTGAAGAAATACTCCGGATGCGTGACGATAAACTGATCGATCGCTGCGCTGGTGGCCACCATGACAGTCAGGCTGGTACCCTGCCTTCTGCCGGCGCGGCCCGCCTGCTGCCAGGTAGAGGCGATCGTGCCGGGATAGCCGCACAGCACACAGGCCGTCAGCGAGCCGATGTCAATGCCTAATTCCAGCGCATTGGTGGAAACCACCGTATCAATACGCCCGGCGCGCAGTCCCTGCTCGATCTCCCGGCGCTCGGAAGGCAAATATCCCCCGCGATAGCCGCGCACGCGCCCGGCATTGCCCACGGGATCGCGCACCAGATCCTTAAGTCTTTTGGTCAGCACCTCCACCTGCACGCGCGATTTGGCAAACACAATGGACGAAATGCCGTTGAGCAAAAGGCGCGCGGCAATGCGCTGCGTTTCGTTCATCGCGCCGCGGCGGATGCCCAGCTGCTCGTTGACCACGGGCGGATTGTAAAATACCACGTGACGCTCGCCCATCGGCGCGCCGTTATTGTCCACCACCGTCACCTCGCGGCCAATCAGCGTCTCCGCCAGTTCTTTGGGATTGGCGATCGTCGCAGAACACAGAATAAACTGCGGATGGCTGCCGTAGAATTCGCACAGGCGAAGCAAACGGCGCAGCACATTGCTCAGATTGCTGCCGAACACGCCGCGATAAGCGTGGATTTCATCAATCACAATATATTTCAGGTTTTCAAACAGCTTGACCCACTGGGTATGATGCGGCAGAATGCCCGAGTGCAGCATATCGGGATTGGTGACCACCACATGCCCGGCCTGACGCACCGCGCGGCGCGCCGCCACCGGCGTATCGCCGTCATACGTAAAGGTCTTGATATCCACGCCCAGCAGCTGAATGAGCTCATACAGTTCGCTCACCTGATCGGCGGACAGCGCCTTGGTGGGGAAAAGATACAGCGCTCTGGCATTTTCATTGCGCAAAATTTCCGACAGCACGGGCAGGTTATAGCACATCGTTTTGCCCGAAGCCGTGGGCGTGACGATGCACACATCCCTTCCCTGCGCAGCCACGTCAATCGCCTGCGCCTGGTGGGTATAAAGTGCATGTACGCCGCGCTTTTTGAGCATGTCGGGGATGCGCGCATCAATGCTCTTTGGCCAGGGCGCATACTGCGCAGCGCGGGCGGGATCGGTATGCCAGTGCGTGATGCACGACATAAACTCGGGATCTTTTTTCAATACGCCCAGCAGTTGGTCGATATTCATGCGTTATTCCTTTCCGATCAGGCGCATAAACGCCGCTTCGTCGAGTACAGGAATGCCAAGGCTCTGCGCCTTTGTCAGCTTGCTGCCCGCCTTTTCGCCGGCCAGCACATAGCTTGTTTTTTTGCTCACGGAGCCCGCCGCCGTGCCGCCCATCTGGCGGATGAGATCCTCCGCCTCATTGCGCGAAAGCGTGGGCAGCGTGCCGGTGACAACCACCGTCAATCCTTGCAGCGGCTGGTCGCCTGCGGGTGCGGATACATCTTTTTCTTTCGGCGCAATGCCGGCGGAAAGCAGACGCTCCACCATGTTTTTGTTTTCCTCAAAGGAGAAAAATTCCATCACGCTCTGCGCCACGATTTCGCCCACATCGGGGATGGCGAGCAGCGCATCCATGTCCGCTTCCATCACGCCCTTGAGCGTGCAGAAGTGATTGGCAATATCCCTTGCCGTGCCGCGGCCGATATTGGGAATGCCAATGGCTAACAGGAATGCATCCAGCGTGCACGCACGGCTCTTTTCAAGGGCGGAAAGCAGATTATCCGCCTTCTTTTCCTTAAATCCCTCCAGCTGCAAAAGCTGATCACGGGAAAGCTGATACAGATCCGCCGCATCGCGGATGCCGCACATATCATAGAGCTGCGCAGCCGTTTTTTCGGAAAAGCCCGTGATATCCATGGCGTCGCGCGAGGCAAAATGTGCCATGCGCGCCACGGCCTGAGGCTTGCAGGAAATGCGGTTGACGCAGTAAATATTCGCGCCGCGCTCGATAACGGTTTCGCCGCAGGCAGGGCAGTGCGTGGGGCGCAGGATTTCCTCCCCCGCAGCGCCGTCCTCCACGCAGCCCATGATTTCGGGAATCACGTCATTGGACCGTCTGATCCACACCGTGCAGCCCTTGAAAAGCTTTTTGCGCTGAATGTCGCCGAAGTTATTGAGCGTGGCCTTGCTTACCGTAACGCCCGCAAAATCCACCGGTGTCACATGCC
>JAZQXQ010000005.1:0-3331 GCA_045632965.1 Clostridia bacterium | reverse complement strand
AAAATTGCATCCGATGCCGCCGAACAGCTGCTTGACGACGATGATGGCAAAGAAGGAGCCGATCATCACCACCCACCAGGGGGTAACGGGGCTGATGCACAGACCCAGCAGCAGGCCGGTCAGCGCAGCGGAGCAATCGGCAATGCGCACCTTCTGATGCGCGAGCTTCTGCCAGACAAATTCAGCCAGCACGGCGCTGACAACAGCCACGGCCAGCACGATGGCGGCACTGAAGCCAAAGAACAGCACGCCCGCGATGGCGCAGGGCAGCAGAGAGATGATCACATTGAGCATCAGGCGCTGCGTGGTATCCGCCGTTTTGATGTGCGGAGCGGAAGAGAGAATCAGACTCATTGCGCCTTAGCCTCCTTTTTTCGCCAGCGCGGCGATCTTTTGTTTGGCAATCTTGAAGGACACCGTCAGGTGACGACGGGCGGGGCAGATGAACGAGCAGCTGCCGCAGATGGTGCAGTCCATCAGATTGAGCTTCTTGGCCTTGTCAAAGTCCTCGTTATCGCAGGCAACCTTCAGCTGCAGGGGCTTGAGGCCGATGGGGCAGATTTCCTGGCACTTGCCGCAGCGGATGCAGGGGCTTTCTTCGCCCGTGAGCGCTTCCTCGCGGGTCATCACCACGATGCCGCCGCCCGCCTTGGTGATGGGCTGATGGGTATCGGGCAGGCACATGCCGGTCATGGCGCCGCCGGAGAAGATCTTGCCGGGCTCGGTGCTGAAGCCGCCGCACTCGCCGATGAGGGCGTCAGCCAGCGTGCCGATGCGCACCAACAGGTTCGCGGGATTGCGCACAGCGCCCGTCACGGTGGTGATGCGCTGCACAAGGGGCTTGCCCAGGGTGATGGCGTCGGAAATAGCGGAGCAGGTGGCGACGTTGACCACGATGCAGCCGCAGCCGATGGGCAGACCGCCGGTGGGTACCTGACGGCCGGTGATGGCTTCGATCAGCTGCTTCTCACCGCCCTGGGGGTACTTGGTTTCCAGCACCTGCACGCGCACGCCTTCGCGGCCCTCGCAGGCCTTCTGCATGGCTTCGATGGCGTCGGGCTTGTTGTCTTCAATACCGATGATACCGGTCTTGCAGCCAACAGCACGCATGACGGCACGCAGGCCGTCCACCACACGCTTGGATTCCTCGAGCATCAGGCGATGGTCGCAGGTGAGGTGCGTTTCGCACTCCGCGCCGTTGGCCAGAATATAGTCGCACTGCTGTTCGGGCTTAATGGAGAGCTTCACATGGGTGGGGAAGGACGCGCCGCCCATACCCACGATACCCGCGTTCTTGATAGCGGGGATGATCAGGGAAGGATCAACGGTTTCCACATCGCCCAGGGGGCTCAGTTCCACCCATTCGTCCTTAAAGTCGTTCTTGATGATGATGCTCATCGCGGGGTTCTCGCCCAGCGAGGGCATGGGGCACACGTCGATTACTTCGCCGGACACGCTGGCATGCACGGGCACGCCCAGGAAGCCGACGGGCTCGGCGATCATCTGGCCCATTTTGACATAATCGCCCTTCTGTACACAGGGGTTCGAAGGCGCGCCGATATGCATGTTCACGGGAATCTGAACGATATCGGTCACAAACTCACGCACGGCAAGGCCCTTAGACTGGTTCTTGCTGTGATGCGCCGGATGGACGCCCCCGCGGAATGTTGCAGCTTTCAATGCGATCCCACCTTTTATGAAGATTGATAGTTATTGTTACAGTTGTTCAAGCCGCCGCTGCGGCGAATTAACATAATACAACGTACTTCAGGAGATAACGCGCCTTGCGAGGCGCTACACCTCATCCGGCTCGCTCTGCTCGCCACCCTCCCCTCAAGGGGAAGGCTTTGAGGGGGCCCCTCCATGGCTTCCCCTCGAGGGGAAGCTGTCAGCGTTAGCTGACTGATGAGGTGTAGCCACCGCAGTGGCGTTTCCCTTCGTACCTTTTACACGTCGGGCGCTTCGGGGTCAAGTACGGTCTTATCCCCGCTGAGCACCAGTTCGACGTCCACGCGGTTGGGCAGGCAGATCACGTGCGTTCCCAGCGAGCGCAGGTTCCAGTTATCGGCATTCGCCTCGCCCTGCTCAATGCACAGCTGGTTGTGGCAGGTGGAGGATAGCATGTAAAAGCCGTTTTCCGTCATCCGGATCACGTTTACGCTGCCGTCCTCCTGCCTGACCTCAAAATCGCGTCCGGCGATGATATCCACCGTGCGGTAGATTTTGCCGTTCACATACACGTTCATCTGGCCCGTGGCCGTTTTGCCGCTGCCAAGGAGCATCGTGCCCACCAGCAGCAGCGCCGCGGCCGCCACGACGATCAATACCAGGAGCAAGTCTCTTTTTTTCATATCCCCGCTCCTTTCATGTATCATCATTCAGCCTTGTGTTCTTCTTCCTTGATGTGCTTTTCTTCATTGTGCGTTTCCCAGTGGATCAGCAGCGTCATGGAGGCGCGCAGAACCATGGTCAGAGCCACCAGCAGAAGAGAAGTGACATCCTTGGCGATCAGAGTATGCAGCACTTCGCTGGCCAGCAGATATTCCAGCGCCAGCGCAATGCCCTTGCCCAGCATCAGGCCCACATGGCCCTTGTGCTTGATCACAGCAATGCCCGTGCGCACGGCGGTGCCCAGGATGATGAGCACGCCCACAGTTTCCAGCACAAGCGCGCTGAGATGAATCAGATCATGAAGAAACGTTTCGATTGCGTGAATCATTTGTGCCTCTCCTCTTTTCTTACTTCACCAGGTCGTAAGCCTTGTTGATGGCCTCGATCACAGCGTTGGTGGTGACGGTCGCGCCGGCGATAGCGTCGATATCAGCAGATGCGACGGGGCAGGTCTTGCCGATGAACTGGTTGAGGAAAGCTTCTTCCAGCGCCTTGGCGCCAAAGCCTTCGGTTTCGGCAAAATCATCGCTGCCGATTTCGATCATGCAGATCTTGCCGGTGTTATCCACGTTGATCAGCACGGTCACGGGGCCGGCAAAGCCCTGCGCGCTGTGGCGGGCGTAGAATTTGCCCAGCGTTTCGCCAACGGCCTTGGCGCTCGTCGCAGCGGGCGCGGGCTCGGCGGTAGGCTCCACGGCAGGTTCGGCAGTGGGCTCCGCAGCGGGCTCCACAGTAGGCTCGGCAGCAGGCTCGGCGGCGGGTTCTTCCGCAGCGCCAACCTTTTCGTACGCCTTGTTCAGCGCAGCGATTACCGCATCGGTGGTGACGGTCGCGCCGGCGATGGCGTCGATATCAGCCTTTTCGATGGGCAGTGTCTTGCCGATGAACTGGTTGATGAAAGCTTCTTCCTGCGCCTTCGCGCCAAAGCCTGCGGTCTCGG
>JAZQXQ010000004.1:0-2622 GCA_045632965.1 Clostridia bacterium | reverse complement strand
AAGAACTTATCATAAGATTTTCTTGTGTAATATCATCCCCGCAAGGAGGTTCGATCAGAAAGGGGAGACGGAATTACTTCACCAGCCGGTACAAGGAGACCACCTTGCCCAGAATGGTGACTTCGTCTGCATAAATGGGCTGCATCGTGCTGTTCTCAGGCTGGAGGCGGAAATGGCCGTCCTCCTTGAAGAAGCGCTTCACCGTGGCAGAATCCTCGATCATCGCGACGACAATTTCGCCATTCGTCGCCTCGGAGCACTTCTTGACAACGATGTAATCACCATCGAGAATGCCGGCCTCGATCATGGAATCGCCGCGAACCAGCAGAATAAAGTGCTCGCCTTCGCCCAGCATAACCTCGGGAATGGCAACATATTCGTCAAGATTTTCCTCCGCCAGGATCGGCACGCCAGCCGTCACCCGGCCGACAACAGGCACCGCCGTGGTGTTGTTGCGCACGAAATTGGGGTCGCCCGTGACCTCCATCGCACGGGGTTTCATCGCGTCACGATGGAGCAGGCCGCGCTTCTCCAGACGCTGGAGATGGCCGTGCACCGTTGAGGTGGACTTCAGGCCAACGGCCTGGGCAATCTCCCGGACGGACGGCGGATACCCCTTTGTCTGGATCTCGGACTTAATAAAGTTCAGAATGCGCTGCTGATTATCGCCACGGGGTCGTTGCATAGTATTACCACCTTTGAATGATTTATTTGATGGCAACATTATAGCATACATCAGGGGAAAAATCAAACAGTCGTTCGATATTTGCGTAAATTTTCTTTCTGTGCTATAATCTATCCGGAGGCGATCAGCATGATCAATCAAAAGGAATGTATCCTGTATGACGGCAAGATTTGCGATGGCTGCGGCGAATGTGACCGCTGTGACCTGGACCCTGACAAAATCTGCGACAACTGCATGAAGTGCATGGGGGAAGCCGTTGATTTCAGGGCAATCACCCTGTCCGGCATCCGGCTGGAAAACGAAAATGACGCTGAGCGATAATGCCCGGCGTCATTTTTCATGCGATTCCTCTGCGGAGGCCTCGCTGAAGGTCGGCAGCTCAACCTGCTCTGCAGCCATGCGGCGGCGCGCGTCAGTCATGTCCGCATAGTGCTTGCGCGTCGTGTCGACCGAGGAATGTCCCAGCACGTCCGCCACCAGGTAGATATCGCCCGTTTTGTTGTACAGATTTGTCGCAAAGGTGCTGCGCAGCTTATGGGGGCTGATTCGCGGTTTGAGGGGCGCAGCGACGGCAGCATACTTCTTGACAA
Organism: Clostridia bacterium; assembly: GCA_045632965.1. Classification (GTDB taxonomy): domain Bacteria; phylum Bacillota; class Clostridia; order Christensenellales; family Aristaeellaceae; genus SFMI01. Next base: position 1,347 of record JAZQXQ010000004.1, on the reverse strand, counting down.
GATTCTGCACGGCTCGCTGCGTGATGCGCCGCTTCTGCATGGAAAGGAATAGCGCATCCTCATGGCCGGGCAGCGCCTCGATTTTCTCCCGGTCAAGCATGTATTCCGCAAGGGCTTCGGCCACCTCGGGTGGGAAGTAGAGAACAACCTGATTGCCGCCCTTTCGCGTTACCAGGAAGGCGTTTTCCTCCAGGTCCACATCGCCAATATTGATTCCAACGCACTCGGATACACGAACGCCAGTACCCAGGAACAGCGATAACAGCGCATAGTCACGCTTTACAGTCAGCTTATGCCAGGCCTGCTGACGCTTTGTCAGCCCTTCTCCAGTGGCCGCCTGTTCGAGCATCCGGTGCATTTCCTCCATGGAAAGGCGCAGAATCGGCTTCTCATGAATCTTCGGCAGCGGCACCAGCGTTGTCACATTGGCTGGAATGCGGCCGTTCTTAAACAGATAATCGTAAAACGACCGGATGGAGCAGAGTTTGCGCTTGATGGCGAGATCGTGGTTTGTCAGCGCCTTGACGGGCGCCTCGCCATCAGGCTCGTTCTTATAATAAAAGGTGAGGTACTCAATGTATGCCGTCAGATCGCTCTGGCTGACAAGGGCGAGGTCCTCATTGGTAAAAGCGTAGAGCGGTTTGTGGGAAAACTGGTAGCGCTCTGTTTGTAGAAAGTGAAAGAAGGTTTTCAGGTCGATGGCGTACGCAAGGCGTGTGAAAGTGCCGGTTGTCACAGCGATTGCGCTGAAAAAATCTCCGCATGCCGGCGGAAGCTCGCGAGCGATGGAACGGATCTGCAGGATGCGTTCTGCGTCGATCTTGGCACGGTAATTCTGATGATCGGCCAAGTTACCCCTCCTTTCCTCAAAAAGATGCCAATCTATTCGTAAAACTGTGGTTTAGCGAATAGATATAACCATAAGTCCCTATCCCCCGAGAAGCTGTTCCGCCGCGATTATTCCTCTTCGTCCAGGGCGTTGATCCGGCGATATTCCTTGATTGCGCCCGTTGCCAACTCATCGCAGCGGTTGTTCTGCGGATGATCGGCATGGCCCTTCACCTTGACGAACTTGACGTTATGCTTTCGCGTCTGCGCCAGCAGGATAAACCAAAGGTCCTGGTTTTCCACCTGGCCGCCGGAGGACGTCTTCCATCCTCTTTTCTGCCAGCCTTCAATCCAGTGGTCATTGAACGCCTGAACCATGTAGTTGCTGTCCGAGTACAGCGTCACGTCGCAGGGCTCTTTGAGCGCGCCCAACGCGCTGATGGCGGCGAACAGCTCCATGCGGTTATTGGTCGTACCGGCCATATAGCCGCTCATTTCCTTTTTGTGGGGGCCAAATTC
>JAZQXQ010000003.1:0-2067 GCA_045632965.1 Clostridia bacterium | reverse complement strand
GCTTGGCACCACGCGCGAAAACCTGACCGGTGTGCGCGTCATCCGCGCCTTTGGCAAGGAAGAGAGCGAAACGCAGGATTTTTGCGAAAAGAACGAGCAGCTCACCGCCATGCAAAAGCATGTGGGCCGCATTTCGGCGCTTATGAATCCCGTGACGTATGTGATTATCAACCTGGCGGTGCTGGGGCTGATCTGGACGGGCGCGATCCGCGTGGAAGCGGGCATCATCACGCAGGGCGCGGTGGTGGCGTTGTATAACTACATGTCGCAGATTCTGGTGGAACTGATTAAGCTGGCGAACCTAATCATCAGCATTACCAAAGCGGTGGCCTGCTTTAACCGCATCGGCGCGGTGATGGATATCCCCACCGGCGAGGATGAAAAGAGCGATAGCCATGCCAAGGGCGACAGCGCCCTGCGCGTGGAAATGAAAAATGCCGGCATCTGCTATGAAGGCGCGGGCGAAAACTCGCTGACGGGTGTGAATCTGCAGGTGCGTGCCGGCGAAACGGTGGGCGTGATCGGCGGCACGGGCTCGGGCAAAACGACGCTGGTCAATCTGATTCCGCGCTTCTATACCGCAACGGAGGGCAGCGTGCTGCTTGACGGCGTGGACGTGCGCGATATCGACAGCGTTACGCTGCGTGAGCGCATCGGCATCGTGCCGCAAAAGGCGGTGCTCTTTAAGGGCAGCATCCGTGAAAACCTGCTTTGGGGCAATGAAAATGCCACGGAGGAGGAACTGCTTGCGGCGATTGAAATGGCGCAGGCCAGCGATGTAATCGCAGCCAAGGGCGGCCTGGACGGCGAAATCGAGCAGGGCGGCCGCAATCTGTCCGGCGGCCAAAAGCAGCGCCTTACCATTGCCCGTGCGCTGGTGAGAAAGCCCGATGTGCTGATTCTCGATGACAGCTCCTCGGCGCTGGACTTTGCCACCGACGCCAATCTGCGCAAGGCGCTCAAAGCATTGCCCGGTCAGCCGACGGTCTTTATCGTATCGCAGCGCACGTCCTCCATTCAGCATGCCGATCAGATCATTGTGCTGGATGACGGCGAAGTAGCGGGCGTCGGCACGCATGAATCGCTTTTGAAAGATTGCCCGGTGTATCAGGAAATCTACGAATCCCAGTTCAAAAAGGAGGCGGAATAAATGGCCAAGGCAAAGCAAAAGGCCGAGCGCGGCACGCTGCGCAAGGTGCTTCAATATATCCGCCCTTACTGGGGATTGGTGGCGCTGTCCGTTCTCTTTTCCGCCATTGTGGTGGCGCTGACGCTGTATGTGCCGGTGCTGCTGGGTGATGCGATTGATCAGATCATCGCCCCCGGTCAGGTGGCCTTTGACGCAATTGGCAAAATTCTTTTGTCCGTCGGCGTGATTATTGTGATTACCGCGCTGGTGCAATGGATTGTCAATGCCATCAACAATAAAATCACCTATCAGGTGGTGCGCGATGTGCGCGAGCAGGCCTTCCACCGCTTGCAGATTCTGCCGCTGAGCTATCTGGATGCGCATCCTGCCGGCGAGATTGTCAGCCGCATCATTGCGGACGTCGATCAGTTTGCCGACGGCCTGCTGATGGGTTTTACCCAGCTGTTCACGGGCGTGGTTACCATTCTCGGCACGCTGGTATTCATGCTCACCATCCGCCCGGCCATTGCGCTGGTGGTGGTGGTGCTCACACCTCTCTCCTTCTTGGTGGCGCGCTTTATCGCCACGCATACCTACCAGATGTTCAGGGCGCAGAGCGAAACCCGCGGCGAGCAGACGGCGTTTATCGATGAAATGCTGGGCAACCAGAAGGTCGTCAAAGCTTTTGGGCATGAGGATGAAAACATCGAAAAATTCGATGAGATCAATGATAGACTGCAGAAATTTTCCCTGCAGGCGATTTTCTTCTCGTCGCTCACCAATCCCTGCACGCGCTTTGTAAACAGCGTGGTATATGCGGCTGTGGCGCTCACCGGCGCGCTGGTGTGTGTCGCCACAGCGGGAACGGCGGCGCCCTTCACGGTGGGCGCACTATCGGCGCTTTTATCCTATGCGAACCAGTACACCAAGCCCTTCAA
>JAZQXQ010000002.1:0-2729 GCA_045632965.1 Clostridia bacterium | reverse complement strand
CTGGGGATATTGATTTTCCAATAAGAAAGGCGCTGCCAAGCGTACTGCCGTATTGTGCGGTGTTTCTTATGCAATCTGTGGTGTGCAGGGGCGGCGTTGCGCCGCCCCTGCATCGTTTGCTGTTCAGCCACGGTGTACCCTCATCGTCGGATGTTCGTTTGGAAACATGCGCTAAACCCCGATGAACAGCGCTCCGCCATGATCAATCGCGGGGATTGTCGTGTCGACTATTGCGTAGAGAATTTCCGGGCGAAGCACATCCACCGGGTTACAGCTCAGAACCCTGATTTTTCGGAAGCCCTCCGCCTCGCTTCGCTCAACACCTCCGCTTGGCGCAGGCAGAGGCGGAGGGCTTTCACGGCGTTGACGCTGGGCTGTAACTTTTTCTTTTCATATCTGCGAAAATGTGATATACTGAAAGCGCCAATCAATAAAAAAATATAGGAGGACAATGAAAATGGCGACAATTGAGGAATTGGTCAAGCAGTATCACGAGGATCCGGAGTTTAAGAAAGAAGTGCAGGATATCCTGGCAGATGGGCAGATTACGATCGATGAGTTCATGTCGTTTGCGAAGAAGCACAAAGTGAACGTTACATTGTTTGATTTGCCAATAGTTATCGCGGAGGCCAAGAAGAGGGGGCTGCTGTAGCGCACATGCGTTGCCCGTAGTTCAACCTGGTACACCCTTGCGCATGGGCATCCCGCAACATGGGTGCAACAAGGATGAAAACCAGAGCTTGCGGCGGCCCTGCGCCGCCACATGTTCCTGCATCATGGGAATACCGCACAATACGGCGGTGACGGTGCCACGTCGTAAATCTTTGATTTGAAACGTGGCAGTTTGGTCCTTGTGTCAAACTGAGAATCCTCCGGATTCTCGCCAGCCGACCGCCTTCATTATGCGGTATTTCCTTTATGACTTTACACGCCATAAATATGGGAGGATACATGCCATGCCCCGGAATGTTCTTTTGACTTCTCTGAGCGCCGTGGAAAACATTTTGCCAGAACGGCATTTTGCCGTAAGGGATAAAGACGGTATCGTTTACTGCGACGCGCTTCTGGACGCGGAGGCCGGCATAAAGGCCGTGCTCGCCCGCTACCAAATCGATGAGATCGATATCCTCGGCGATGCCAACACCTGTGACGAGGAGGACGAGATGAAAGCCGTCTCCCTGAGCCATGAAAACGTCCGGTATTCCGGGGACGGGGCGCCGCTTTCCACTTACGACCTGCTTCTGTCCCGGATTGCCCGGTATGCCGATGGGCTGGCTGACGATCCGAAGGCGGATGAAGAGTACATGCCTGCTGAAATGCAGCAGAAGCTGATTCGCTATATTCAGGATTTTCAGTCAGCAGACGCCGAACTAAAGGCATTGGCCCCCGACCAGTTGTTTGACGCCATCGCGCAAAACGACCAGGCATATGAGCGCTTTTGCACCATGCTGGATGAAGCCTGCCCCGAGTGTGGCGACCTTTCCGGCGTTTGTATACATTGGATGACGTGCCATCTGTACGAGGCGCTGACGCCCTCGGCGAAGATGAAGAATCTGCCCGCCAACAAGGCGACTACCATCCGTCTCATCCCCACCGATATGGTTGAAGGCGGCGAACAGTGGGTTGACCGCATGTTGGCGGCGCAAAAGTCCGTCGTCGAAGACGGTGAGGATATCAACCTGTATATTTCATTGAATGGCGAAAGCGCCGCGTCCTCCTTCTTCATCATGAACTTATTGGATATCCTCGTTTCCATGCCGGAGAGTGGCGTTCACCTGAAGAAGGCGTTCACGGTAAACCGTCCCCAAGGACATATGGCCGGGATTGTGCGGGATGATACCGGCGGCTTTGGCGTCACGGAGCTGATGCACGCGACCCGTTCCTTCCTGAATTACGGCAAGGCGGACATGATCGTGGCCATCTGGGAAAAGAGCGGCGAGCTTAAAGGAAGCATCGCCGATATGGTCTATGCCATGCGCCATGTGGATGTAGGACTTTCCATGTGCAACATGCCGGAGATGGAGCAGGGTATTCTTCGCCTGAGACAGCTTTTCAGGGATGAAAAGCTTTTGCGGGAATTCGGTTACTACGGATTGCTGTTCAGCGTGATTGTCAAAAGCATTCAGGAGGATTACGGCACGCTTCTTGAGGGAGACGGAGATATCCCATTTATCGACCTGGTAAAATGGGCTTATCGGCATCAGTTTTATCAGCAGACGCTGACGCTCATCGAGTCCAAGACCCCGGAGAATCTGGTGAAAACCGGAATGTTCTATTATTGCAACGATGAAAGAGATGCGAAGCATGTCACGCAGCTGTTCGCGGAGCAGCGGCTGAGGATGAGGCCCCATGAATACTACTTGATGAATTCCCTCGAGCACTACTTCATCAAGAATTATGACCGCGGAAGAGTCAAGCACATGAGCGCCCGGGGTCAGGATCCCCAGCGCGTGTACGCCACTTTGAGGATCCAATCCATCGACAATCAAGACCCTTCGTTTATCACGGGCTATACGGCCTGCGACAACAGGGAAACGCTGCAAGAGCTTCTGTACGCGTATTACCGCATTGGTTTTGTGCGCAACATGATCAGTCACGCCAATGTAGAGGTGATGCGTGACAGGGGAGCGTCGGAACCCAACGAGAGCTCTGCCCTGACGTGGATGACGAAAAGCATTGATGCCTTCATCGAAAACTATGAAAAAGCCATGGCGGAGGTGTGTGGTAAA
>JAZQXQ010000001.1:0-1730 GCA_045632965.1 Clostridia bacterium | reverse complement strand
CGCCCATCGGCGGGCGCGGGCCGCCAAAGCCGTGATGGCCGCCCATCGGCATGCGCGGGCCGCCGAAACCGCCGCGCGAACCGCCGCCAAAGCCGCCGCCCATCGGCGGACGGGGCGGATTGCGGCGCTGATTGCTCCTGTCGCGGATGGCGTCAAACAGCCAGCCCAGCAGCAGCCACTTCAGGCAGCAGCCGCCCTTATCCTTCGTGATCGCATTGAAGATCACGCTCACAATGATATACAGGAAGATAAAACCGAGAATGCCGTCAAACAAACCGCCGCCACTCCTTTTGTCCGTATCCACGCCGCGCACGACGCCCGCGCTGTATGCGCTTTCGTTGGCAAACAGCGTCTTGCCCTTCGCCTTAGTCACATAGCTGCATACGTCCTGATACAGGGCGATCATGCCCGCATCAAAGTCGTTATCTGCAAAATAGCCGATGTTCCTGTCGATCAGCTCGCCGCAGGCGCTGCCCGTGAGCACTCGGTCAATACCCTTGCCTGTGCCGATCTGAATACGCCGGTCTCCGCGCGAGAGCAGCACGACCACGCCGTTATCCTCATCCTTCTGACCGATGCCCCACTTGTTGATCAGATCCGCCGCATAATCCGCCGGATCTTCGCCATCCAGGAAATCCACCGCTACAGCGATCGCCTGCACGCCGGTTGCTTCCTCCATCGCCTGACCATATTTCTCAATCGTCGCGATGTCGTTTGCATCCAGCACATCCGCGTCAAAGTCATAGGCATAGGCGAATTCCTTCGGCTGCTTGGGCACGTCCGCCAGCGCCGGGCAGACAGCCAGCAGCACCATAAGCGCAGCCAGGATACAGAAAACGATTTTCTTCATATGCCACTCCTTCCTTACACGCCTTCGTACACATCCGGCTCAGGCAGGATGAACTTCGTGGGCAGCATGTCATAGAGCTTTTCTGCCTTCTCAGCCTTCTCGTTGAAGCTGCGCGCCTCCTGCCGCAGGAAGCTGCCCATCTCCGCAAAATCATCCGCTGCGCGCAGCATATTGCGCGCCTCCTCGCCGGAAAGCTGCGCCGTCGTCAGCCGGCTCACAGCCGCAGTCAGCTCCTGATCCGCGCGGCTGATCTCCCGCGCACTTTTTGCCTTTTCCAACGCATTGATCGCATTATCCACCGCCTGCGCGCCGTCAAGGCCCGCACGTGCGGCGACCGACACGACATTCTGCGCCGCATCGATGCGATCCTCAAGGATGCTCTTCACATCGCCCTGACGGATGAAATCCTTGGGCGCAGCGTTCTGCAGCGCGCGGAAATTGCCCACAAACAACGAAACAACCAACACCGCAGCCATGATCGCCACACCTGCCGCCACCGGCAGGTTATGCAGCCTCTCTTTCAGGCTCTGCGTCTTCGCCTTCTGCGCCATATTCAGCATCTCCCTTCATTCTCATCAGGCCTTCGCCTGCACAGCGCGCGCCTTCAGCTCGTCCTCGATGACGGACAGCTCATCCAGCAGCGCACGCGCCGTTTCCTCTGCCTTTTCGCGATCGCTGAGCGCCGAAGCCTTGGCATAGGCCTTCGTCTGTTCCTGCATCGTCCGCGCGCCGGCACGGATGCCGCGCGCAGCATCGCCCTCCGCCTGTCTGGCCATCTTCAGGCTGTCCGTTGCCCGGGCCAGTCCCAGCGCCGCCGCCATCTGGCTCTTCCACAGGGGAATCGTCACCTCAAGCGCTGTCTTGAGCTTTTCGCAGGTCA